>NZ_JBHILT010000002.1:0-232596 GCF_042193405.1 Bartonella sp. TT110JLCBS | reverse complement strand
ATATCTTTGCAAACTATTTGGGCGATATGAAACTCGATTACGACCAGAATATAAGCTTCATGTTTGGGGGAGCTCTCGTCTTGTCCATTATATCCATCATGCTATTACTCAAACTATCAAGCATTGCCAATTCTCTCGCAAAAGGCATTACATTTGGACATCTATGGAGACATAGAAACTAGATGAGATAAAAATCAATGATTCCCGTAACAGGCATCCTTAATACCCATATGACAAAATAACGAGGATATCCAATCCTAAAGTAAAAAATATTCGTACTGAAATTGAGTTATTTTCATAAATTAAAATGGAATAAAAAAGTAAAATAATTACACACAACGTACTTTACTTTATGTTCAAAATAATAATAATGACAATAAATATTAGGATGCATATAACTGTAAAAAGAGTCATATTAAAATGAAGTCGATCATTCTTGTAACTTTGATTGTAAACCTTTTATCAGCTTGTGCATTAGCACCAAAGCTAAAACAGCCCAATGATAGGAACCGGGTGCCTATTAATAAAACAATCCCTGCCGAAATTAAGCGAGGAGACAGATGAAAACAAAACAAGCAAAACCAGTGAAAGCCGAACAACTTAGAAGTTATTATGAAGAAAGCCGTGGCTTAGAACGGGATCTTATCAATGAATTTATAAGGTCGCGCAGAACGGCGTGGCGTGTAGCGAGTACTGTGGGTCTTTTTGGCTTATTCGGTATGATATGTGGAGTTGTTGGATTTTCTCAACCAGCTCCAACTCCCTTAGTATTGCGCGTTGATAATACGACGGGTGCAGTTGATGTTATCTCAATCATGCGTGAACACGAAGAAAGCTATGGTGAAGTTGTAGATAGATATTGGCTAAACCAATATGTGCTTAACCGCGAAACTTACGACTACGATACCATTCAACTGAACTATGACACAACAGCACTTTTAAGTGCAGCATCTGTTCAACAAGAATATTATAAAATCTATGATGGAGAAAATGCACGGGACAAAGTGCTTTCCAACAAAGCACGTATCACAGTTAAAGTACGATCAATCCAGCCTAATGGAATCGGTCAAGCAACTGTACGTTTTACGACTCAGCAACTTGACAGCAACGGTGCTGCTACTGGACCAAAACAGCACCAGATTGCAACAATTGGTTACACCTATGTCGGTGCACCCATGAAATCATCTGATCGATTGCTTAACCCCCTTGGTTTTCAAATAACAAGTTACCGTTCTGACCCAGAAATACTGTTGAATGATTAAGGAATTGATTGTTATGAAAAAACTTGCGTTCGTTGTTCTATTGTCTTCGTTTTCTTCTCTTTATACGGTACCTGTGCAGGCGCTCAAAAGTCCATCAAATTCACAATATGATCACCGCATTCGCTATATAACATATAACGAAGCCGATGTGGTTCAAATTGAAACAGTTCTTGGTGTGGCAACACATATTATTCTTGAAGAAGGTGAACAGTACATAACTCATGCCTTTGGCGATTCTGAAGCCTATGCCTTTGCTCATAAAGGGCGGCATATTTTTATTAAACCAAAAGCAGAGCTTGCCAATACCAATCTCATCGTTGTAACTGACAAACGGAGTTATAAATTCCGACTACAATTTCGGAATGACCGTGCGGGATCAACTTATGAATTGGCTTTCCATTATCCCGATTCAAACGATGAAAAGTCAGAAGAAAACAATCGACGCCTTGCGATTGAACGTGGTTTTCACCAAAGCATCAACGGCTACAATCTCAGTTACACCATGAGCGGTCACCAAGATATTGCTCCGATAAATGCTTGGGACAATGGGCGTATTACTTACTTCAAGTTTCCCGCTAACATGGATATGCCATCGATTTATGTCGTAGATGCTGAAGGAAATGAAAGCTTAATACCACGCACCGTTATCGGCAGTTCTAATGATATTATCGCCGTTCATAAGGTCAATCCTAAATGGCTCATACGGCTTGGTAAACGCGCTTTAGCTGTTTTTAATGAAGCCTATGACCCCAATGGCGTACCAAACACAACAGGGACAGTATCTTCGGTGGTTTATCGTATCAATAAAGGAGGAAAATGATGTTTGACAATAAGGAAGGAGAGGGAAAAGGTACAAAACTGGACAACGTCGAGCAAAAACATATTGAAGGTGCCTATGGAGGGTCGGAACTAGGTTCTGAACGTCGTCCGATAATTCCAGGTACCCGTGCATTGTTAGTGGTAGGGCTTATTGTCATAGTAGCGATACCGATTGCCTTGACTTGGAAAGCTTTTAAAATGCGTAATACCGTGGAAGTTGAGGAAGAAAAACCACAACAAATAGTACAGCAAATTATACCAAACTATGTCCCTCGGACTATAGAAGAGCCAAAGATTGTAGAAGAAGCAGAAAAATCAACACAAATAGAAGATTCAAACTTGGATATTCCACCGGCCTTGAGTAAACTTCTTCAAACAGCCATTCCTCCACATATGCTCCAAGATTCTGAAGAATTAGCACGCAAACGTATGCTCAGTTCTAGTCTTAACAACGGTGGTAGCGAAGGATCTACAGATACAAGTCATAAAGCATCGAATAATGATAGAGGTAATGGCGTATTATTTGATAACCTTCAGCCCGTGCGTTTAGGTCAATCACATGCGATGCAACTTCGTAACCGTGACTTTTTGATTACACAAGGAACGCAAATAGATTGTACGTTAGAAACAAAGATCATTACATCGCAACCCGGAATGACGACGTGTCATTTAACACGCGATATTTATTCGACAAGTGGACGTGTTGTTTTGCTTGACCGTGGTTCTAAAGTCGTTGGTTTTTACCAAAGTGGCATACAACAAGGACAAACGCGCGTGTTTGTGCAATGGTTACGCATCGAAACGCCTTCTGGTGTTGTTGTCAATCTTGATTCACCAGGCACAGGTCCTCTGGGTGAAGCGGGTATTGGTGGCTGGGTTGACAGACATTTTTGGGAAAGATTTGGTAGTGCAATTATGGTAAGCATTATCGGTGATTTAGGAGAATGGGTAAGAGGAAAAGTTAATAAAAGCAACAAAGAAGATAAAGAGAATTCACAAAATAAAGGTGCTCAAAATGCTGAATCTATAGCAATCGATGTTCTTCAAAATTCCATCAATATCACACCAACACTTTACAAAAACCAAGGCGAACGAGTAAATATTTTTGTTGCTCGTGATCTGGATTTCAGCAATGTCTACAGTCTCGTCACACGTTAACCCGGTACAGAAAGATCAAGCAGTTTTTCAGCTTCTGCAACCGCTTGATTGTTTTTTAGAAGATCCCACGATCACTGAATTATCGATTTGCCGCCCCTGTGAAGTATGGACAAAAAGCTTTAAGGGTTGGCAAGTACATAGCGTACCAGAGTTAACAACCACTTTTTTGCAAACGCTTATTACAGCTATTATCGTTTATAACGGTATGGCTCCCAGAAGTATTAATTATGTACTCTTGCCTGGTGGACAACGTGGTACAATTATACAAACACCAGCTGTTGTTGATGGTGCTCTTTCCTTTGTAATTCGTAAACATTCTCTTATAGTTAAGACGTTAGAAGAACTCAAAGAAGAAGGGGCATTTGATGATTTTTCTGATGTAAGTTTTAATAAGCCTTCAGCAAAAGAAGCCAATAACTTGTTATCGAGGCAAGACTTCACACGGTTGGAACCATTTGAAGTTCAACTCTTACAAAGTAAACGTGAGGGAAAAATTCTTGAATTTTTGGAAGAATGCGTCCTTCACAAACGCAACATTATCATTGCAGGCAAGACAGGATCTGGTAAAACAACATTTGCCCGCTCTTTAATTGAAAAGGTCCCTGTAGAGGAGCGTATTATCACAATTGAAGATGTTCACGAGCTTTTTCTACCCAATCATCCCAATCATGTACATATGATTTATGGTAACAATGTAGGCCGTGTTTCAGCTGAAGAATGCCTAGATGCGTGTATGCGTCAGTCGCCCGACCGAATTTTTCTCGCTGAATTGCGAGGCAATGAAGCATGGGAATATCTCAATTCGCTCAACACAGGTCATCCCGGATCGATTACAACAACGCATGCCAACAGCGCTTTGCAGACATTTGAACGATGTGCCACCTTGATTAAAAGATCAGAAGTTGGCCGGCAACTCGAGTTAGAAATGATAAAAATTGTTCTCTATACAACAGTTGACGTAGTGTTGTTCTTTAAAGATAGAAAACTCTCTGAAGTCTTTTACGACCCGATTTTTGCTAAATCAAAAATCGCTTAAAGGGAGCTTCCTCTCTCGGTAATATGAAGCAAACAAAAATAGCCGTAACTAATTGTTACGGCTATTTATTTTACTTTTCCTATTCTCTTTGCTTCTCCAATGGATTTTCTACACTCTTCATGAAGAAAAAAAGAAAAAAGTTAATAGACAACAACTCTACGAGAAAACCAAATTATACATAAGGCTCTCTCTATTCTCTTGCCTTTGATCATTCTTTCCATTTACCTTTTGAAAAAGTATCTTTGATGCAAAAAAGAAAAATAGCTGCAAAATAAATATTTAAACAAAAGAAAAGAAAAAAATTTGATTCGCCTATCAATGAAAGCTTCGTAAAATAGGTAGTTTCGATCACCACAAATAATTATCGTCATCAAGACCAAAACTTATCGTTTAAAAATTCTAAGCGCTATTTTCAAATGATTAATAAAGATGTTTTTTAACCAAACAATCTCCAAATACGGAAAACCTCATACGAAATAAATTATCATTTCGATTTAGCATCCATAAACCACATTCTATTTGGTAATAACAAAGTATAGTGGCATATCGACGTCTTCTTCGGACGAAGAAAGATTCTTAACCTCCGGTTGTTCGTAAACAATCAAATTTCCCTTAAGCAAGCCTTGCTAACCATAAACGTGGTGCATATCCCCACCCTAAAGAACGATGCCCATAAAATATACAAATAAGCGCTACTCTGAATATTCCTGCTCTCTTTTCTGCACCTCAAAAAGCAAAAATTCCTAAAAGCACAGATCTACAATCAGTCTTCTTAAGCCACGTCACATTGATTTATAAAGAGTGTTCATTATTTTACATGTTGGATAAAAGATCTTAGTACCGTAGGATTCTCTCATTTCAAAGCTGTTTATTAACCAAAACCATATCTCTTGCACATTACAAGTAAATAAAGCCGTATAGATGAAACTGTACTAAAAAGCACTAACAATGCCTCTTATAAACCATCCCAAATGCCAAAAATTGTCACAACATTGGGAGCAGGCAAAGTATCTAATAGCGCCCAACTTGCTCTTTTATGAAGTGTAAAAATAGGGATACTCTATAAATTTTATATTATTCATCGGAACTTTACCATTATACCATCCACAAACACTGTTGCAAAATGAACTTAGGTACATTAAAGAAATGCTTCTTTAAAACAAGCGCATAAATTGACAAGCCAAGTTGTATTTGGTTCGGGACGTTCTGTTTTACATAAAGGTTTTGATCTCATTAAAGAACGAGAGAAACAAAAGCGTGAAGCAATGCGTAATCTCTATTATTTAAAAGACATTACTCTAGATGCTCTTGAACGTCATAAAACTGAACAAAAAATGACGGCAAAAATGAAAACTGGTTTGCATCTTTACAGCTTCATATTCTCCTCAAATTAGGAGGCTGTATACCGATTTCAAATATTACGCCAAAAGAGATACCTAATACTCTTAACTCCCATCTGATAAGTAAAAGCTGCAACAGCAAAAGCTCTTTTAGAAAAACAACGCCATAAAGTCATTAATAAACCGACAATGAATTGGAGAAATGTTCCAGATTTTTATCAAACACTCTGCAAAGCAACAATAATGATACAACTGGCTTTGCATCTGCTTATTCTTACAAAGGTTTGTACCATTCCTTGCATCAATTCGTGACAATCAGATTGAAGGGGATATATGGACAATTCTTGGCTTGAAAATATGAAAGGAAGGTGTGATTCTACAACAGAATTTCGTGTCCCTTTAGTCAATAGAGATATTAGAAATTTTGAAATACGCGCATCTCAAGCGCATCTACTGTCTCACAATGATTTCTTTTTTTCTGCAACCCGTCGTGATACGCTCGCTGCAAATTGTATGGCTCAATATATTGCAACAGGCTGGGCTTAATACCTACCCGCATGGATTTCGCTCTAATTTACTTAATTGGCTAACAGGATTTCTACCTCTCACCACCTCAAAGGACGAAGCTTCTTACCCCGCACCAATCTGTAAACAATCTGCCTCCTTGCCTAAACATGCTCCACCTTTTAACCACTTTAATCACTACTCTTCAAATAAGGGTATTTTACAGCACAATAGAACACCTCCCCAAACAATAACTGATTACACCATTAATATTTGTAAACCTCTCTTTCATGTTAAGAAATATCTCTATACTGAAAAATAAAAAAGCACTTTTACTGCCTAAACAAATTGCTTCAGCAATACATGCAAACAAAAATGAAATTCAGTAATATAAAAAAAGGAATTAAACCTAAAAATCTCTATTTTCATAGATAAGAACATATAAAATCAGCATCTACGAAGTTCATCAAAATAAAACACATTTTCTTTGATAATTGAATTCATTCAACTCAAACCAACCTATAAACAGTGCTTATTCCATATTCACAATACATTAAAATCCCTACTACCGATTTCTAAATTTCTAGAAAAACCTATAAATTTGATATTTTAAGCCTTTTATGGCTCTTAAATGAATTTAAACTGATGATGTTATAACAATTTTAAATTTTTGTATTCTTAATTGTATAATCTATCGCTATAATCCATAAAGATTTTACACTCTTCTTTAAGAATTATAAATTTTGTTTTTTTATGCGATTAACAAACCAATTCTTAAAATAAAATATGATCTTTAGATATATATAATGATATTATTAAAAACTCCCAATCCCTGAATATCAACAATATTTCTGATATTGTAATATTATAATAAATGTATTGTAAAATTACGAACTGTCATAATGGTCACTACTTTGTATTTTATTTGAATACTTACATGCGTTATTAATATTTGCATCAGAATTTATTTTTTGTGCTCTATTTAAAGCAGGGTAATCATTTTTATAAAAAATGCTTAATTAAATTATGCATTAAAATTCGAATTTTGATACTAATTTAATGAAAATAAAAACACATGGCATATTGGTTTTATTATTTTTATAGAGAATGTTATTTTTCTTGAAGTCTTTATTTTATCTGAAAGACTACTGTATTTTTAAAGGCAATAACAACGATGTTGACCACCTCATGGAAGCCAATAGACTTTTAAAGATTAAACCTCAAGAGGCACAAAAAACACGCGCAATTTTCTGTTTTTCACTTTACTGTTCATCAATTGGTCAATTTTCGAAGACAACACTCAGCCATCAATTTCCTTAATCTCAGCCATTGCAAGGATTTCTTCTATAAGGGGTACTTCATTTTTTAGACTATTATAGCTACTGATCCCTCATAAGCAACCACTGTGCTTTTAGAGTTTTAATTTCTAAAAGCACGCACAATTCTCTCCCTTGCACTTTATTTTCCTCAATCAGTCAATTTTCAAAGGCGGCGTTCAACCATGAGTTTTTTAATTTCAGCAATCGCTTTCGCTGGATTTAATCCCTTTGGACAAGTTTGCGCACAATTCATAATCGTATGGCAACGATAAAGGCGGAAAGGATCTTCTAAATTATCAAGACGTTCACCACACATTTCATCACGTGAATCCGCAATCCAGCGATAAGCTTGAAGCAAAACAGCAGGACCCAAATAACGATCACCGTTCCACCAATAACTTGGACATGAAGTCTGACAACACGCACACAAAATACACTCATAAAGGCCATCGATTTTTTGGCGATCGGAGTGACTTTGTAACCATTCTTTTGCAGGTTCAGGAGAAACTGTTTGTAACCAAGGCTCAATAACTCGGTGTTGCGCATAAAAGCGATTCAAGTCAGGAACCAAATCTTTAACAACTGGCATGGACGGCAAAGGGTAGACTTTAATGGGGTGTTTTACATCATCCATACCTTTGGTACAAGCCAATGTATTGGTTCCATCAATATTCATCGCACATGAACCACAGATGCCTTCACGGCATGATCGACGAAGTGTCAAAGTTGGATCAATATGGTTTTTAATAAACAAAAGCCCATCAAGAATCATAGGACCACAAGCAGAACGATCCACATAATAAGTATCTAGATGAGGATTTTCCTCATCATCAGGCGACCAACGATACACGTGAAATTCCGTCAGCTTTGTAGCACCTTCAGGTTTAGGCCAAACCTTTCCCGGTTTTACTTGAGAATTTTTGGGAAGCTTAATTTGTACCATATTTCATTCTCCCCTTAATAAACCCGTTTTTTAGGTGCAATGCGCTTTAAATCGATCCCACCATCAGCTTCAGATGTTAATGGGTCCACATGGACAGGTCGATATGATAATGTCACCTTACCCTCTTTTGACAAATGTGAAAGCGTATGTTTACGCCAGTTTTTATCATCACGCTCTGGATAATCTTCACGAGCATGAGCGCCACGGCTTTCTAAACGGGCTTCAGCAGAATGAACAGTCATGATTGCATTCGCCATGAGATTTTCAAGCTCTAATGTTTCAACCAAATCAGAATTCCATATCAGAGAACGATCTGTGACTTTGAGGTCTGACAATTCCCCCCAGATTTTATTCATCCGCTGACATCCTTGTTTCAAAGAATCTTCTGTACGAAATACAGCCGCATCTTCTTGCATCGTGCGTTGCATTTTTTCACGCAATAGAGCTGTTGGTATCGCTCCTTGTGCAAAACGTAAACGATCAAAACGCGCTATAATTTCGTCAACAGCTTCTTCATTAAGGGGTGGAATTTCTGCATTCCGATCAATAACTTCCCCCGCGCGAATGGCAGCAGCACGACCAAACACCACAAGATCAATTAATGAATTTGACCCCAAGCGATTAGCCCCATGAACAGAAGCACATCCTGCTTCTCCTACCGCCATCAGCCCTGGTTGAATACGATCAGGCGAATCAGCCGTTGGATTGAGAACTTCCCCGTAGTAATTGGTAGGAATCCCACCCATATTATAATGAACCGTTGGCAAGATGGGGATAGGCTCTTTTGTTACATCCACACCTGCAAAAATCCGTGCTGATTCCGAAATTCCTGGTAAACGTTCGTGCAAGATTGCAGGATCAATATGGTTGAGAACCAAATGAATATGGTCCTTCTTAGGTCCAACACCACGCCCTTCACGAATTTCAAGTGTGATACAACGCGAAACCAAGTCACGTGAAGCCAAATCCTTAAAAGAAGGTGCATAGCGCTCCATAAAGCGTTCACCTTCAGAATTGATTAAATAGCCTCCTTCACCACGGGCTCCTTCTGTAATTAAGCAGCCAGAACCGTAAATCCCTGTAGGATGGAATTGCACAAACTCCATATCCTGAAGAGGCAATCCAGCACGTGCGATCATTCCACCACCATCACCCGTACAGGTATGCGCCGATGTCGCGGAAAAATAAGCGCGTCCATAACCACCGGTTGCAAGAACAACCATTTTGGCAGAAAAACGATGTATTGTACCATCATCGAGATTCCATGCCACAACCCCCGTACAAACCCCATCCGTCATGATGAGATCGAGTGCAAAATATTCAATAAAAAATTGCGCATTATGCTTTAAGCTTTGTCCATAAAGCGTATGCAAAATAGCATGTCCTGTACGATCAGCGGCTGCGCAAGTACGCTGAACAGGTGGACCTTCACCAAATTGTGTCGTATGTCCACCAAAAGGACGCTGATAAATTTTGCCTTCTTGCGTCCGCGAAAAAGGAACGCCATAATGTTCTAATTCATACACAGCAGCAGGAGCATTACGCACCAAATATTCCATTGCATCGGTATCACCCAACCAATCAGAACCTTTCACGGTATCATATAAATGCCACTGCCAATTATCAGGTCCCATATTTGAAAGCGATGCAGCAATTCCCCCTTGTGCTGCAACCGTGTGTGAGCGCGTTGGAAAAACCTTCGTAATACAAGCTGTCTTTAATCCTTGTTCCGCCATACCCAATGTTGCACGTAATCCTGCACCACCTGCCCCAACAACAACAACATCAAATTTATGATCTACAGTGCGATAAGGGGCGTTACCTGCTTTAGCGCCCAGAGATGATCCTGTACCCGCCATATTTGTTTAACCCCCTAATGCAATTTTCAAAAGAGAAAAAATAATGATACCACCTATGAGAAAACAAAATAAAATATTTAACGTCAAAAAGAATATCCGGAAACCTTCACGTGGAATATAATCTTCAATCACCACCTGCATACCAAGTTTCATATAATAAAGGACCGAAAAAGTCATCAATCCCATCAAAATAGCAACAATAGGATGTGCAAGCCGTGCACGCACAATGCTATAGTCCTTTCCCACAAGCGAAAGAATAAGAACAATAAAAAATATCAAAAGTGGTAGATTGATAAACCCTGTCAAACGTTCTAACCAAAAATGCTCTGTTCCTTCATGAGCACTGCCACGCCCCCGTACTTTTCCAAGTTCCGTTCGAAAATCTTTTTTCATATCTCTTTTCACCCCCAGCTAAACAACGGTATATCCAATAATCCAAATCGCAAAAGTAACAATAAGAGAAATAAACACTGTCGCCCAAGCAGTGACTGTTGCCTTTTCTTTTGCCAAAAGGCAAGGTTTCAGATCCCAAACAATGTGGCGAACACCACCAACCATGTGATGAACCCCTGCCAAAGTATAAAGAAACAAAATACACAATCCAAACCAAGAACTATAAATCTCGTGAACCGTTCTGAATGCCTCCTCCCCACACGCAATAGCAATTAACCAAACAGCAAGAAAAACCGTTCCAACATAAAGTGCCATACCTGTAATGCGGTGTGCAATGGACATAGCCATAGTAATTGTCCAACGATAAATACTTATATGAGGGGAACGAGGGCGCTCTTTTATCCTAGTTTTCTCTGTCATAAAATATCCTGACCTGGTTTTTACTGCAACCGCAATGAACGAGAAAGTTCGCGCAAAACGACTAAATATATTCTCTCGTTTTCACTTGTTTGGCATCTCAAGATACCGATACTACAGGTCGGTTGTCTCAAATAACGGATTAAAGGTCACGCATAAAAAAAACCGATTACTCCACGGATATGATCCGCAAAACTTGCTTTAATCTAATACAATTTTATCTTCACGTCAAAGGCCTAACATCTTTTCTCAAATATAAACAGGCATTTTTTCAGATTAAACTTATCTTTTTGAGTATCCACGATATATACAATGGTCTCTTAAATTGCACCCATGATTAAGAATAATAAAGAGGAAAAAATTGATAGATTAAACATTTTTATATCCCCTCCAAGCCTTTTAAAAGACAAAACGAATCACGAAAGACACAAATAAGCGGCATAAAAGCCGCTTTTGCATAAAGTTTAGCCGATATAATCTTTACTCAGCAACTTGCGCTTCAACATCTGTGCTGACAGATGCTGCTTCTACTTTCTCAACAACCTTTTCAGCTTTTTTCCGATAATCTCTCTTTTCAGCGATACGCGCAGCTTTACCTCTCAAACCACGAAGATAATAGAGTTTTGCACGGCGCACTTTACCACGGCGCACCAGCTCAACACCTTCAATCAAAGGAGAATAAACAGGAAACACCCGTTCCACCCCTTCACCATAAGAAATCTTGCGTACAGTAAAGGTCTCATTCAACCCACCGCCTGAACGTGCAATACAAACACCTTCATAAGCCTGAACACGCGTCCGCGTACCCTCCGTCACACGCACCATGACCCGGACTGTATCTCCTGGCTTAAATGCTGGAAATTGGCGCTTTTCTTCAATTTTTGCACATTGTTCAGCTTCAAGTTGTGCGATAATATTCATTTCTTTTATCCTTCATGTTCTTTATCGAACAGTCAGAGCGCTCAACTCTTACCAAAAAAGCCTTTATTAAGAATAAGGAGCTCTTTAGGCTATGTCTTACACAGGAGCGAATACACCATTCCTTCATTTTAATTTTGGAACTACCAGAAAACCTTTTATAAAAAACTCTCTAAAAAGAGAGCCATGCAATACACCACCTTATCATATGAATCAAGTTTTCTGATGATTTTTATCATAACGCGCATAAAGATCAGGGCGACGTTGACGTGTTAACAATTCGGCTTGGCTTTGACGCCAATCTGCGATCGCTTTGTGATGACCTGAGAGCAACACAGGCGGGATACTCCGCCCTTCGAAAAGAGAAGGGCGTGTATATTGCGGATGTTCCAGCAAGCCATTTTCAAAACTTTCACACTTTGCAGAAGCGGCATTCCCCATCACTCCAGGCAGAAGACGTATGATAGCATCTAAGATAACCAATGCAGCTGTTTCACCCCCTGAAAGAATATAATCACCAATAGAGACTTCTTCTAATTCTCGTGCTTCTATGACTCGCTCATCAACCCCTTCAAAACGTCCACAAACCAACGTTACACCCGTATCACGAGCCAAGCTATGCGCATAAGCTTGGTCAAAAGGGCGCCCACGTGGACTCATCAACAATCTTGGCGAATCCTCTGGATAACTATCAAGTGCAGCCGCCAATACATCCGCCCGCATCACCATACCAGCCCCCCCACCAGCTGGTGTATCATCAACGCTATGGTGTTTATCCAACGCAAAATCCCTAATCTGCACTGTCTCTAGTGACCAAATTCCGCGCTCTAAAGCTTGCCCAGCTAAAGAATACCCTAAAAAACCAGGAAACATTTCAGGATAAAGAGTTAAAACGCGCGCCTGAAACTTCATTTTTATTTTTTCATCCTCATTTTCTTATTCTTAAACAGACTCTTATAGTAAAAATAGCACAAAGCAGACCTTATAACGCTATAGCGTTAATCTAAATCTCCTCCATCTGCTATCTTATGCCATATTCAATACTATCCCTCTCTTCAATACTCGCGCTTTAAAATAAAGATCTTTACTCTCCCCCTCTAAAAATCCAAGCAATATTTAGAATATCAAAACACCAGTATTCCATTTTGGATCACTTGCATTCTTAACATTTTCCACTTTTTATTTTTTTAGATTCAAGCTATTTCCTTTTTATCACTGTCTCCCCCATCAATTAAACCAGCTGCCATGGGATCAACAACAAGAAAACCAGAATCCATACAAATTTCTGGTACCGCCGCCTTACTAAAGGGAATGAGCGCTCTTTTGCCCGTATTCAAACGTATTTCAAGCAAATCACCAGCCCCGAAATTAAAAAAACCACACACTTCACCTAAGGTTTTTCCACCACAATCTTGAACACACAAGCCTATTAAATCGACCTGATAAAACTCATCCTCCATCAAATCGTCAATTAATTGATCACGCGTCACATAAAGGCGAATACCTTTTAAAGACTCAGCCGCATTACGATTTTCTACCCCTTTAAAACGTACAATCGCCTTATTTTTTTGTATGCGAAGAGTTACAATTTCATAAGAACGCCCCATATCATCATAAAGAGTGCTGTAAGACTTGAAACGCTGTGGCTCAGCACTTAGAATTTTAACAAAAACACCACCCTTTATACCATGAGGCATACCAATAATGGCAAGATAGACTTTATTTTTAAGCTTTTCTTTATTATACTTCATGCAAAAATATTATCTCTCAAAAATGAACCCTTCAATCTTATAGTTTTCTATTCAATCTTGTTGCCATATGAGACAATCTTCTAAAAGACCTTTCTTGGTAACAAAAACAAATTAATAAAGGAGAAAGTCTTATGGCAAATATTATGCTATTTTACAAAGATATCACACCAATCAACAAAATTTCCCATAAAAATCTAAAATTTGCCCCTCCAAGTGATATGTCTTTTGCCAAAGATACGCACTGGGTTCCTTTAGCAAGTACTGAATATTTTCAAGCAGCACTAGACTATCCTATTTTATTTATGTGCGCCGAAGATGAACAAAAAAAACGGCACTACACATCCGCAGCTCTTGTCGGTCTTTCTAATGACGAAAATGACTATATCACTTCTGATAAAAGTTGGAAAAACAATACTTATGTTCCCGCTTTTGTCCGTCGCTATCCTTTTGTTTTGGCACAAATTAGCAATGAAAAAGAACTTTCTGTTTGCTTTGATCAACAGTCAGGTATGTTTAATGAAGTTGCAGGAACAGAACTTTTTAATTCTGACGGCTCTATTTCTCCTTTTATGGAAGAACGTATTCGCTTTCTTGAAAGTTTTAAAATTGCTATGGAGAAAACCTCTGAGTTTATTGATGCTCTTGTAGAAATGGATCTTCTAAGCCAAAAATCCATCAATGTGAAAAACGATAAAGGTCTCTCAGCGCAATTGGAACATTTTTGGGTTGTTGATGAAGAAAAATTGAATAAATTATCAGCAAGCCAACTTGCCAAACTTCATAAAAATGGCTTTTTAGGATTAATTTTTGCGCATTTGATGTCAACGCACAATCTTTTAAAAATACTCTCTCTCAAAGGTGAAAAGCAACTTATCAATCGTGAAGAGCAACCCCAAAACAAGAATGATCATTCTAACGATGAAAAATCTAAAAAGAAAGAAACCCTCAACTAGATAATGCCTATCAAAAACGACAAGAGAAAAGATGAAAATATTCCTCTCATTCCAGCAGATCATGCAGTTTTAAACGCAAGGAAAAATTGGTTAGAGTGTCTTACCCAAACACGTCGTATGTCAGCACAAACAGTGCAAGCCTATGAACGTGATACGCGGCAATTTTTGTCTTTTCTCTGTCAACACTTAAGCCATACACCAACCCTTACAGATCTTTCTCATTTACGCATCAGTGACTTGCGTGCTTATCTTGCTTATCGGCGTACAAACAATGTAAGTGCGCGCTCTTTAAGCCGAGGGGTGGCAGGCATCCGTTCTTTTTTCAAATACTTATCACGTGAAGGAATCGTCAATGTTCCCGCGGCTCAACTTATCCGAAGCCCCAAACACCCCAAATTGCTCCCAAAACCTTTAGCGATAAAATCAGCACTTCACATAGTCAAACAAGAAAACCAGCTAGAAAATGAACCTTGGATTAGCGCTCGTAATGCTGCTGTCCTCATGCTTCTCTATGGCTGTGGAATGCGAATATCAGAAGCCTTAAGCCTCACACCAGAACAATTTTCTGATCCTGAAAAAACAAGTTTATTTATAACAGGAAAAGGGGGAAAAACACGCCTTGTTCCCCTCATCAAAATTGTTTACGAAGCTGTACAAAATTATCTCAATTGTTGCCCATATCCTTTAGTGGATAACCAACCCATATTTCGCGGGGCACGAGGCGGTCCCCTACAACCCGCCATTATTCAGAAAGCTGTACGCAACTTACGAGCAAGCCTTGGTTTACCAGAAACTGCAACGCCCCATACACTGCGCCATTCTTTTGCCACCCATCTTTTATCACGGGGGGGAGATTTGCGCACGATTCAAGAACTTCTTGGGCACGCTAGCCTTTCCACCACACAAATCTATACCCATGTCGATACAGACCATTTGTTAAAAATTTATCAAAAGGCCCATCCCCGTTCCTAAAAGTGTCTCATCAAAAAATTAGAGTGTTTCAACCTCAAGTGCCAAAGCATGGACACAAGTAGCTAACTCTTCTTGTAAAACTTTATAAATCGCTCGATGTATTTCTACGCGTGTCATATTGGAAAAAGAAGAAGATAAAATTTTCACTCGAAAATGTGTTTCTCCTTTACCATCAAAAGCATGTTCATTATGAGAATGCCCCTCATGAAGATGACTTTCGTTAATCACTTCAAGCTTTTGCGGATGAAAAGCATCCTGAAGCTTTCTCTGGATTATTGTTTCTATAAACATTTTTCATTCCTCAAACAAAATGAACGTGCAAAAATACACCTTTTTCATAATAGAATAAGTGTGAAAACAAATTTTTCAAAAGTCAATTCTTGTAAAATTAATCAATTTTGCATAAACCAATAATATGACAATAACATCTAAATTATTCGATTCAATTCGCATAAGCTCAAATAAAAAACAAAAAGCTGAGCCAGAAGCGCAACAGTGTCAGTGGGAAGGTTGTGAAAAAACAGGGGCCCATAAAGCACCAGCAGGTCGAAATCACGAAGGACAATATTTATATTTTTGTATTGAACACGTACGCGCCTATAATAAAAATTTTAATTACTTCTCTGGTCTTAGCAATAAAGATATCGCAAAATTTCAAAAGGATGCTCTCACAGGACATCGTCCGACATGGCCTACAGATCTGAGCAATGGTACATCGAAAAAAACAGCCGCGAATTATGCAAAGATTCGCTCTGGCACAGCTGCCTATCAAAATCGCATGCGCGATCCCTTCACGCTTTTTACTGGGCAGCATTCAAGCAATAAGTTCTCACGAAAATTAAAGCCCTTAGAAGCAAAAGCTTTTGATACACTGGGACTACAGGCAAACGCTTCAGCAGAAGACATCAAAATGAAATATAAAGAGTTGGTAAAAAAGCACCATCCTGATTCCAATGGTGGTAATCGTGCTTCAGAAGAGCGCTTTCGTGATGTTTTACATGCTTACAATTTGCTAAAAAAGTCTGGTTTGTGCTGAAAACATGCGCTTATATGAGTCTATTTTCATTTAGACCATCATTATTTGCGCAAAATGTTACTTTTTTTGCAAAACATTATAGAATACGTAAAAAAATCTTTCTTCAATATCTAAGGCTCTCATTATAGAGCATTGCATAAATACTTTAACTCTTGTATCGTTTCTAATGAATAAATAGCGTCCTCTCCCTTCCAGAAACATAATGACAAATCTTACCGTTGAAAATTTGCCCGATATTACACTTTGTGCTCGCGATCTATTTCATATTGAAACAGATCTGAAAGTCCCTGCTTTTAGCACAAAAAGTCCCCATGTCCCTGATATCGATCCTGATTATCTTTTTGATCAGCAAACAACTTTAGCGATTCTCGCAGGTTTTACCTTTAACCGCCGTGTAATGGTTTCTGGCTATCACGGTACAGGGAAATCAACGCATATTGAACAAGTTGCTGCACGTCTTAACTGGCCTTGTCTTCGCATTAATCTCGATAGTCATGTAAGTCGTATCGATCTTGTAGGAAAAGATGCTATCGTTTTAAAAGATGGTTTACAAATCACTGAATTTAAAGAGGGCATTTTGCCATGGGCTTATCAAAATAATATTGCTCTTGTTTTCGACGAATATGATGCGGGGCGTCCCGATGTTATGTTTGTTATCCAACGCGTTCTTGAAACCTCTGGAAAACTAAGCTTACTTGATCAAAGCCGTGTCATCTCTCCCCATCCAGCGTTTCGTCTTTTTGCAACGGCAAACACCATTGGTCTTGGTGATACAACTGGTCTCTATCATGGTACCCAACAAATTAATCAAGCTCAAATGGACCGCTGGTCTATTGTTACAATACTCAATTATTTACCCCATGATAAAGAGGTTAATATCATTTGTTCAAAGGTCAAATCCTTTCAAACGACTGAAGGAAAAAAGATAATTTCACAAATGGTTCATGTTGCTGATATGGTACGCCAATCTTTTATCAATGGAGATCTTTCAACTGTCATGAGTCCACGTACCGTCATTACTTGGGCAGAAAATACAACAATTTTTCAAGATGTCGGCTTTGCCTTCCGATTAACCTTTCTCAATAAATGTGATGAGCTCGAACGTGCCACTGTTGCAGAATTTTATCAACGCGCCTTTGGACAAGAGCTTCCCGAATCACTCATTCATGGTGTTTCGCCTTAAGGAATCTGTCACTCATGGCTACCGATATTGGCGACAACAAAAATCCGGCAAAAGATTCTTCCAACAACACTCTTAATACTGAAGCTTTTAAAAAAGCACTTTCCACCTGTATGCGTGCGATTGCAGGCACAAACGACCTTGAAGTTTCCTTTAGTCATAACCGACCATCTTTAAGCGAAAGTTGCGCGCGTTTACCAGAATTACCTCAATACGCAACGAATAAAGCCATCACCATTACCCGCGGATTAGGTGATTCCATGGCTCTGCGCAAAGCATGGCATGACAACCGCATTCACATGCAATTTTCTCCACTAGAATCAGAAGCACGTGCTGTCTTTGATGCCCTCGAACAAACACGTGTTGAAGCAATTGGTACTTTAGCCATGGAAGGACTTGCAAAAAACCTTGATATCATGCTCGCCGATAAATACCAAAGAGCTCATTATCATAAAATTAGCGACCAAAGTGAAGCCCCCATCCAAGAAGCGATTGCACTTTTATTGCGCGAAAAAATAACAAAGCGCACTGCTCCAAGAGAAGCGGGTCCTGTTTTAGAATTGTGGCGTCAAGAACTCGAACAAAAAGCAGCATCACAACTCAATGAACTCCCACATCATATTTACAACCAAAAGGCTTTTGCGCAGATCGTTTGCCAAATGCTTGTTACACTCAAAATGACAGTGCAACAAGATGAAGCTTCTAATAGTGAAAATAATAAAAAATTAAAAAACGAATGTGAACCTCAAGACCAAGCAAAAGAAGAAAGTAAAAACAAAAAACGCGCTCAAAGTGAAGAAAAAACCAGCACTGAACAAGAAAGTGATGTGCAAGACGACGGAAAAACACAAGCGACACACTCAAACAACAATGATCAAGCTGACGGCGAACAAAAAAATGGACCTTGGCAAGAAAAGCCGAGCAGACCCAAACACCTTTTTTCTGATTCGGAACAAATGGAAAGACTTGGCAATTATAAAATCTTCACCCGTCAATTTGATGAAATTTTGGAAGCAACAGATTTTTGTTCTGAAAACGAGTTAGATCACTTACGCCGTTATCTTGATAAGCAAATCAATCATCTCCAAAACATTGTTGGACGTTTAGCAAACCGTCTTCAGCGCCGTCTTATGGCACAACAAAATCGCAACTGGAACTTTGACCTTGAGGAAGGATATCTCGATACCGCACGGCTTCCACGCCTTATTATTGATCCAACACAACCCCTTTCTTTTAAAATGGAAAGCAACACCCAATTTCGGGACACAGTTGTTTCACTTCTCATTGATAATTCTGGCTCAATGCGCGGACGCCCCATTAGCGTTGCTGCAAGTTGCACGGACATTTTGGCACAAACGCTTGAGCGTTGTGGTGTCAAAGTTGAAATTTTAGGTTTTACCACTAAAACTTGGAAAGGGGGAAAGTCACGCGAAAAATGGCTCGCACAACATAAAACTCATCATCCTGGACGCCTCAATGATTTATGCCATATCATCTATAAAAGTGCTGATACCCCATGGCGTCGCGCACGACGCAATTTAGGCTTGATGATGCAAGAAGGATTATTAAAAGAAAATATCGACGGAGAAGCTCTGATTTGGGCTCATCAACGCCTTTTATCACGGCGTGAACAACGTCGCATTCTTATGGTCATTTCTGATGGTGCCCCTGTTGACGATTCGACACTATCGGTCAATTCCAGCAATTATCTAGAAAAACATTTACGCGCAGTGATTCAAGAAATCCAAACACATTCTCCTATCGAACTTATTGCCATTGGAATTGGTCATGACGTCACACGTTATTATCAACGTGCTGTAACAATTATGAATGCTGAAGAACTTGCCGATGCCATAACAAAACAATTAGAAATACTTTTTAGTGATAAAAGGACTTATATTCATAAGAAATAAACTTGCCTTGAATCAGCAACGATTACATTTTAAAAAATTATTTCTATCATTAAACCATCGGAATTTGATGGCTAACAACCTGAGAAGATAATCCCACAAATTGAATATCGAACTTTAAGAAAGCTTCTACTTTACTGGATGCATTATGAATTCTAAAAGAAATGCTCCAACCATCTTCAAAAATTATAATGAGTTTGTTTTTACTTTCTGGTTATATTGCGACTGATAAAGTTTTGCTTAGAACTTTTCATTTACAACCATATCCCAGAGTACCCTTCAAATTAAAAGACTGAATAATCACCCGTTTTTGCCTCGATCTTGTGTTATTTCATTATATTTAAATATTGAAATATACATATATAGAAAAATATCTCCACTAGACATAGCTCTAAAATGCTGCTCTCACAGAAAATATAATGCCTAGACTTTCACCTTCAGTAAAACAAAAAGATAAAAATCATTATTTATTACAAACAAAAGAAGAATTATCCTTTGAATGACTTTGATAAAGAGGAAGCTTTACGATGTTAAGAATTGTTCCATAAGGAATCAACATCAACAGACTCATAATAATTTTTACCGAAAAATCACCAAAAGCAAGTGAGAGCCAAACTGGCATGCCTATCCCTCCCAAAACAGTACTCTCCACCAGTGAACTATCAGCATAGCCTGTTATCTTATCAAGAACGGCAAAAAAGCTAGAAAAAGCAAGAGAAAAAAACAACACTGTATCCAAAGCCGAACCAACCAACGCTGCTGCTAAAGGTGCTTTCCACCATGTTTTACGTCGCAAAGGAGTAAAAACAACAATATCAAGGAGTTGCCCAAATAAAAATGCAAAACTAGAAGCAAGAGCAAGTCGTGGTGTCGCCAATATCCAAGAAACAAAGACACCCGCAAAAAAACCAGCATAAACCACACGCCGCGCCGCAGATGGCCCATAAAAGCGATTGGTCAAATCATTGATTAGAAAAGCAAATGGATAAGTAAAAGCCCCATAAGTCAACAGCTCATTCAAATCAAACCAATAGACAGGATATTGAACTAAAATATTAGAAGCTGTGACAGCAAAGCACATTGCAAAAATAGAAAAAACAACATACCTTTTCTTTTGCTGTTCTAATAAAGGACCGCTTGAAGACATTTTTTTAACCTGGGATATGGAACCAATAAAACAGCGCGATCAAAAAGAAAAAAGCCAAAAACAATAACGCTGAAAATTACGCTGCCTGCTCAGCCTTCTGCTCACCTTCTTGCTCAGCTTTTTTCTTAACGATTTGGCGTTTTAACAAACGCGCACGTTGTGACAACTCTTTATCGTCTGCTTTAATCAAAAAACCATCAAGACCACCGCGGTGCTCAACAGAACGCAATGCACTTGCTGAAATGCGCAAGCGATAACTTTGCTGTAACACCTCTGAAATCAATGTCACATTGCAAAGATTTGGTAAAAAACGACGCCGAGTCTTATTATTTGCATGGCTAACATTATTACCATACAGAACCGTCTTCCCTGTCAATTCACATGCACGAGACATAAACCTCACCCTTAAACTCTAAGAAACTTTCAAATCCCCATACCCAAAGGACACAATGAACGCAAAACACGCGCAATGCAACCTTGAACGGGCATCATTGGGAAGTTTCTTTCTAATAGGGGGTCGACAACAAAAGGTCAAGTCTTTTATAAAACCTTTTTCATCTCTTGTTGGCTCATTTTTCATCTTTTTCCTCAATAAGACGTGCAAATTCCGCCAAAAAGCGTACAAAATGTTTTTTTTAAATATATACCATGTTAGAATAAAAGCCTATTGTCCCGAAAGGAAGCATAAATCATGAGAAAAAAAGAGCCCCCCATGACAAAGCTTCAGGGAAATTCTTGCCGTTTTTCTTCTTTTTTATTTGGAACTTTATGTATTTGTTTTTTTCTTCTCTTTAGCGCATTAGGTATATGGCAAGTACAACGGTTAAACTGGAAAACAAATCTTATCACCAGTGCCAATCAGCGCATTCATTTGCCCCCCATAAAAGCCCCCCTAAAAAATCAATGGTCAGATATTACTTTTGAAAAAAATGAATATCAACCTGTTGTTATCACAGGAAAATTTTTAACAGATAAAAATATTTTAGTCACTGCTGCCGCTCAAAATACTACAGGCTATTGGGTTTTGACTCCTTTACAAACTGCTGATAATACACTGATCTTTATCAACCGTGGTTTTATCCCTATGGATGAGCGTAACAATTTTCAAAACTCAGAGCAATTACATAAAAATGCTTCATCTCAGCAAAATTCTACCACGGACACAGAACAAACAACGATTATAGGTTTATTACGCATGAGTGAAAAAAATGGATTTTTCCCGCGTAAAAATAATCCTGACAAAAATTTATGGTATACGCGCGATCTCCCCGCTATGGCACAAAAACTTGGTTTGTCCACTGTTGCTCCTTATTTCATTGATGCCAGAAAAACAACCCCACAAGCAAACCTTCCTGTCGTTGGTCTTACGATTATTCATTTTCGAAATAATCATCTCGTTTATGCAATCACGTGGTTTATTTTAGCTGCTGGTGTGTTAGGAGGTTTTCTTTTTCTGCTACGGCAAAAAAACTAAAAAAATACCTTTTCCATCTCAAGTAACAAAAATTTTTAGAATCTTGAAAACTGATAAAGAGAACAAAAGCTACCAACTTGCGCCTTTGTTAAATTAAAGATCGTAGGCATACAATGAGCTTTATACCATTCACAAAAGATTTACGCGACACTCTTAAAAAAATTGTCATAAACGCTTTTGAAAAACATAAAGTTAAATTTAAAAATGATAGGAAAGATAGGCACTCATTTTTGTCTTTATAATTTTATATTCTTGCTTCATTAGATTATTTCCCATTTCAGAGATTACTCCAATCGATACACGCAATACTTTCGCCTTCATCTAGTATAAAGGCTAATATAGCAGAGAACATACGGAAGCATTTTTTGTTTCACAACTGCTATAAAAATGAGATGTTGAGTTATAAGCAACAAAAAAACATTTAATGTCTCAATGAGACTTTTATACCTATCATCACACCTCAAATGAGAGGTTTTTACAGGATAATAGAAAAAGGTGAGTATTCTATATTCTAAAAAGACAGTTTATCCTTTCAGTGTATTTTGCTAAAGGCTTATGCTATAAATGTATAAGCTTGTTTTACTAGAATTTTAACTCTTTCATTTTTAAGGCTTCTATTATGGGTGTTGTTGGAAAAAATTTTCCCATACCTGATCTTCATCAGGTTCGTCGTGTTCTTCTTTCTGTGTCTGATAAAACGGGCGTGGTTGCTTTTGCACAAGCTCTTCATGCTACCTACAATGTTGAATTGATTTCAACAGGAGGAACAGCCAAAACCCTCATAGCGGCTGGTTTACCCGTAAAAGATGTTGCTGAAGTTACTGGATTTCCTGAGATAATGGATGGACGTGTAAAAACACTCCATCCTTTGATTCATGGTGCTTTGTTAGGAGTAAGAGAAGATCCTAGCCATAGGGAAGCTATGGAAAAGAACAGCATTTATGGAATTGATCTTTTGGTGGTGAATCTTTACCCTTTTGAAGAGACGATCCTATCGGGAGCTGATGGACAAACGATTCTTGAAAATATTGATATCGGTGGACCGGCGATGATTCGCGCCGCGGCAAAAAATTATGCTTATACCGGTGTTGTAACAGCGATAAAAGATTATGATTCGATTCTAGCTGAATTAAAGCAGCATAATGGATGTTTAAGCTTATCCATGCGTCATCAGCTAGCAATGCGCGCTTATGCACACACCGCTGCTTATGATACGGCAATAGCATCGTGGTTTGCAAGGGATTTAGAAATTGAAACTCCATCGTGGCAGAGTTTTTCTGGTCATCTTGAAAGTGTTATGCGCTATGGGGAAAATCCACATCAACAGGCAGCATTTTATCGCAATAATGAAAAACGTTTTGGTATTGCAACAGCAAAACTTTTACAAGGCAAAGCGCTTTCTTATAACAATCTGAATGATACAGATGCAGCCTTTGAACTTGTGGCAGAATTTGATCCGCAAAAAACCGCTGCTGTCGCTCTTATTAAACATGCCAATCCTTGTGGTGTTGCGGAAGGAGAAAATTTGAAAGAAGCTTATTTGAAAGCTCTTATGTGTGATAATGTATCGGCATTTGGTGGAATTGTTGCTTTAAATCAAACCCTTGATGAAGAATGTGCAGAAGAGATTGTTAAAATTTTCACGGAAGTGATTATTGCGCCTGACGCAACAATGGCAGCACGTGAAATCATTGCGCAGAAAAAAAATCTTCGTTTGCTTATTACAGGTGGTGTCCCTGATCCACGTTGTGGAGGACTTCTTGCGAAAACACTTGCAGGAGGCATTTTAGTGCAATCGCGTGATAATGTGGTGGTTGATGATCTTAAATTGCAAGTAGTGACAAAGCGGGCACCAACTCAAGATGAAATGCGTGATCTTCAATTTGCTTTTCGTGTAGCAAAACACGTTAAATCAAATGCTATTGTTTACGCGAAAAATAGCGCAACAGTTGGAATTGGAGCTGGACAAATGAGCCGCATCGATTCAGCAAAAATTGCTGCAAGTAAAGCAGCAGAAAGTGCGCAAAGAGCAGGCTTAACAGAAACTCTCACAAAAGGGTCTGTTGTTGCATCAGATGCATTTTTTCCTTTTGCAGATGGTTTATTAGCAGCAGCTGAAGCAGGGGCAACAGCAATTATTCAACCAGGAGGCTCCATGCGTGATGAAGAAGTTATCGCCGCAGCGGATGCACAGGGATTAGCGATGGTTTTTACAGGAACACGACACTTCCGACATTAATAATTTTGCTGATTCCCTCTTCGTATGAGACAAATGTTTCAAGGAATTTTTCATAATTATCGTATAACTATTGATAACTGTTGAAATGGAAGCAGTTATTCAATCCAAAGAATCTACACGTGAAAAAGTTTATCACCGCAGAAAATGCACATAATTTAGCCATTGTTTAGGGATAAGATGTTTTTATTAACATTTTAATGGTTGCCCTTTCACATGAGGAAAATGTTAAAGGGATATTACTTTTTATGTAATTGCATACCTGTTATGATATTATAACACAACTCTTTTTAGTAATATGCTCTATTCTTAAACTAGAGAGTGTAATGAAAAGTTTGAGTAGAGGATATGAATATTCTACGTTTTTATAGTAATTGGCGCCGTTATCGTCGAACCGTTAATGCGTTAAGTCGTCTTTCAACATATGAACTCAGCGATCTTGGAATTTGTCGAGGTGATATTGATTCGATTGCACGACGTTATTCGCGTAAATCTTTATGAAAATTGTTTGAGATATTTGAGAGAATGCTTTGCTATAAAAAAGCGCGCATTTTGTGGTTTGTTATTATGACTTTATTTTTAGTATAATAACAAAGAGCAGAAGAGTTATTTTTCTCGGCCATTGTTATGTATTGTTTCTCGAATTTTCAGTGCTTCTATGATGTACAACTTTTGATTTGTAATAATAATTTAGCGTTATTCATATTAAATTAGAACCCTGAATACCGTAAAATCCCCCTCGTTTCAAATCTCCCCCTCGTTTCAAATCTATGTATGTTGAATTAACCAAAACCATTCGCCTGCACGTTACAAGCGGGGAGAGCCGTATGGATAAAAAACTATTAAGAAAAAGCTAAAAATACCGCTTATGAACCCTCTCTAGTGCCAAAAGCTGTTACAAACATTGGGCACTGATCAATAGTGTGATAGTGCCGAACTGCTCTTTCATAAGCATAAAGATGGGGGGTGCTTAATGGATTTACAGTTATACCCATCACGGGCATCGTCGCAAAATAGGCTTGGAAGCGTTAAGGGATTTTTCTTTAAAATAAGTCCGTGAATATACAATACAATAGCGCTCTGTTTTTCGTGAGGAGTGTAACCCTATGTAATGCAACTCTCTCAGAGAGAAATGTTGATCCCAACATCACAACTTAAGAACTTATCGAAGATAAGCAACAGCTTAATTTTCTCTCCATATTTTTAAAGGATCAAAATCCTTAACTGGTACCCATCTGTCAACAATGATCTTTCAAAAACCTTTTTTTCTGAAGCCAATCCCTTTTAGCATCACCTCATGAGATCCTATGAGCAAACCTTGCCTAAAAACATTCAACCCATACTCCAACAAAATGCTTCATGTATAAAATTGATATAATCTTCAAATTTTGAGAATATGACCACAATAAACGATAATGTTTTGCAACACGCAAGATAAAACCCAATATACTATGGGTTGGAACAATGTTCTAATTTTTATCAAACGCTTTACGGATAAAACGCCAACGAACTTTTTCCTGAAATGCAGGACGAAAATATAAAACAATCTGTTGTGTCCGTTGTGGACCTGTTAATTCTGCAAAATCAATTGAATCTTCAAGACAAATATCTGCGTCAGGCGATATAAAATACCATACTTGTTCGCTCTTCTCGTTCTTTACGGCTAAACACACACGTTTGCCATCATAGTTAACTTCAACTTGTGGATGAAGATGAAAGCGAACAGCAACATGATCTTGTTCATTTTGCACACTCTTGTGTCTCTTTCCCCCTTTATTGGGCATAAAAAAGCGATCAAAACCTTCGATCGTATCTCCATTTGTCGCCAAAATAAGACCACGCTCATGAATAAGATTAAAGGGTCGCACATAACCATTATGACTCGCAATAAAACCCGTTTTTTCTGAATCCTCTATACGGCGCACTTGAACATCTGTTGGTCCATCAAACAAAAATGGCGCGCCATTTTTCTTTTTATGATAAAAAGCACCCACTGAACAATCATTAAGCGTAGCTGTTGAATGTGCTGCAGTAACACGCCCTAAATGTCGATAATCTTCCCGCCCATCAGGATTAACACCGGTATTGATAATAAAACGGTGCCCTTGTGAAGACATTTCAAAAGACAAACACCCCGAACAAGCCTGCTGTGCTACAGAGCGGGGTGGAAACTTTCCTGTATCTGCAAGCACTGTTGTTTGATTGGCTTTTAAGCGCTGAAATCCTGAATAACGGGCATAACTAAAAGGATGCCCTCCTGTTTCATCAAGCTCCAAAAGCGATGATAACCGTTCCGACACAAGGGGACCAACCCCATTAAAATGAGCCAACGTTTGATCCTCATGGATAAAGAATC
Organism: Bartonella sp. TT110JLCBS; assembly: GCF_042193405.1. Taxonomy (NCBI): domain Bacteria; kingdom Pseudomonadati; phylum Pseudomonadota; class Alphaproteobacteria; order Hyphomicrobiales; family Bartonellaceae; genus Bartonella; species Bartonella sp. TT110JLCBS. Next base: position 205,613 of record NZ_JBHILT010000002.1, on the reverse strand, counting down.
GTAAAGCTGGCAACATACGCTCAACAGAATCAATCAAAATACGGGGTGCTGTTTCATTGCTACGCATAAAAAGATGCCGTAACGACAATAAATCCGATAACAAATTCAGCAAAATAACAGGACTACGGGAAATATGCCCACCATCAACTAGGATTTGACGGGAAAGCTCCTCTATAAGTGTGGTTTGTACCTTTTTTTTCACTGCCGCAGAAACAGGCAAAGCAAGAGATGCGAATGTCAAAGCTACTGCTGCTTGTAAACGTTGATCATTGTGCTCCATACTACAAATTGTTACGCGCAAATAACGAAATTGCAAACCAAGTGCACGCAAAAAGCGTTTTTCAAACCGCTCACTTGCCCCTTCTAACAACATTTTCGAATGACAAATCCATGAAATCAAGCGCCGCGCCACAACAGGACCACTCCAAGCAAGTCCTTTTACCTTCTTGCCAGCATGGTCAAACCAATCTTCTAAAAGAGAGCGTGCATGTGCAGAAGCTAAATCACTTCCTGCTGCCTCCATATGGCGCAACCAATGAAAATCATGTAGAGCCGCTTCCCATTCAAGCGTTGGCGGGACCAATGAAAACGGCGAAACAGCACCAGAATGAACAATGTGACCAGCAAAAGCAAAACGACCATGATAAAATTCATGCGCCATCATCGGATCAGCTACATGCAAATCCATGGGATGCGCTAAAATTTTATGAGGACGAAACCCTGAAAACCGCCAACGAAACAATGGTCCAACCCATAAACGCCGCATAACATTCTGTATCGTATCGATACAGGCTGCCACTTTTACCTGAGGAGCTTTTACCGCAACCGCCAAAATTTCATCTCCATTTATGCTGAATCAAATACAATTTCGACCATTTTTGTAAATGAAGCGTTAATTAAGCAATTTTTCGTAAGCGCGCAGCAAAAAAACCATCCATTCCTAAAAATACGGTTTTCTCAGCATCAAAATTTTTATGACAAAAATCCGCAGGCGTTGTCCGTAACATCCCCCCACAAAGCAAATGTTCCAGTGCTCCCATTTCCTCTGGATAAATAGGGTCTAAAACAATGTCATTGCGTGTCGACAAAATTTTCTCAATAAGATCTTCACCTTCTTCTCTTGCCAATGAACAATTGGAAAAAACAATCCGTCCCCCCTCCTTTACCAAAGAAATTGCTGCGACAAGCAAATCATATTGCAACGCCACTAACTTGACGATATCATCTCTCGATTTCGTCCATAAAATATCTGGATGACGACGGATTGTTCCTGTAGAAGAACAAGGAGCATCAAGAAGAACCGCATCAAAAAGCTGTGTGGGATAGAAATTTCTCACATCGCCCTGCCAAATGTGAACTGAAAAATGAAGCCGTTCCATATTTTCTTTTAAACGCTTTATGCGGTTAGCAGAAAGCTCAATTGCAGTCACCTCAGCCCCTTGCAAAGCCAATTGTGCTGTTTTTCCTCCAGGGCTCGCACAAAGATCAGCAACGCGTTTACCCTCAATACTCCCAAGTAAACAAGCAGGCAAAGCTGCTGAAAAATCTTGAACCCACCAAGACCCTTCACGATAGCCTAGTAAATCAGAAACAGAACACTCCAGACGCTTCAATCGAACAGAACCATTGGGCAATACCACACCACCAAGCCTTTCAGCCCATCCACCACTATCAGATTTCACTGTCAAATCGAGAGGAGGTTCCACACTTTGAATTGCGATAATCTGATGTGCCTTTTCTGTTCCGTAAGCTGACACTAAAAGCTGTCCAAACCACACTGGAACACCTTCAATGGTAGGAACTTGTTGGCGTAAAGGCTCTGCCTCACGTGCAACATTGCGCAAAAGAGCATTCACCACCCCTGAAAAACGGCGCATACGAGGATCAAGTTTCGCCACACGCACAGCTAAATCAATAGCCGCATGATCGGGAATATCAAGATAAAGAATTTGTGCGATACTGATATGCAAAAGATGCTGAAGTGAAAGTGCTTGTGAAGGCAAAGGACGCGCTAAAAAGCGTGAGAGAGCCACTATAATCTGCCCTCGATGACGCAATGAAGCTGTCAAAATAGCCCGACACAACAAACGATCTCGTTGTGAAAGTTTTAAATAGTGTGGATGTCCGTGTTCATTATCTGTCAAACCAGAAAGAGGCGTGTACTTATCAATTACCGCCCCTAAAAGACACACACACACCTGTCGAACAGCTAATCCTGGAACATTTTTTTCAGACACATGCCCCGCTTTTTTGTGTTTCAAAACACCACCTTTATATCACAGTTTTCTCAAAATCTCCCTCAATAACTCTATGAACGAGATCTTTTTGAATTTTCATAACGAAGCCAAGAAGGACGTTTTGTAACACGCTGAAAAGAACTGTTTTCTTGTTCACCTAATACATGAGCCTGACCACTATGAAAATCTCCATAATTCATCCCGCTGCTTTTTTCATGTATAGCGTCTTCTTTATTCCATCCCACACTTTTGGTAAGAGCCCCTTTCATCTCTTCTGCTTGCCGATAAAGAGCAGCAATACGATTTGCAGTTGCTGGATGTGTCGAAAAGAGACTATCCGCTCCCTCACCGCTCAAAGGATTAATAATAAACAGATGCGCGGTTGCTGGATTATGCTCTGCTTCTTCATTGTATACCCCATGCGCCCCATCAGCAATTTTACGCAATGCCGAAGCCAACCATAAAGGATTACCACATATTTCAGCCCCTCTCCGATCCGCAGCATATTCACGTGTACGGCTAATCGCCATTTGCACCAGCATCGCAGCAAAAGGTGCCACGAGCAAAGCAATAAATCCTCCAATTGCCCCTGCCCCATGAGAATCTTCTGAAGAGTTGCGCTGTCCTCCCATAAAAAAAGCAAAATTACCAAGCATTGAAATTGCCCCTGCAATCGTTGCGGTTAGAGTCATTGTTAACGTATCACGATGCTCAATATGTGCGAGCTCATGCGCCATAACGCCGGCAATTTCCTCTGAACTCAACCGCTCTAACAACCCCGTACTTGCAGCAACAGCTGCATTTTGCGGATTACGTCCCGTTGCAAAAGCATTTGGTTGTGCATTTTCAATAACATAAACCTTTGGTTGAGGAAGAGAAGCTCTTTGTGCTAAATCGCTTACAATCTTATAATAAACTGGTGCTGAATGCTGATCAACTTCACGTGCCCCGTACATGCGTAAAACGATTTTATCTGAATTCCAATAAGAAAAAAAGTTTAAACCACTTGCCATCAAAAGAGCAATGACCATGCCACCACCCCCTCCAACAAGATAACCAACTCCCATAAAGAGAGCAGTTAAAAAAGCCAAAAGCATAGCTGTACGCATTATATTCATTACTCAAAAAACTCCATGATAAAAGTCAATCAATACTATATGATGGTGTTTTCTTTCTGCTTCTTCAATGGAATAGGTGTAAAATGAATAAAAAAGATGAGAAAACAAGCAAAAAAAATGCAACTGACGTTAAACAGCAATCTCTTTCTCCCGCAGCACAACGCGCTCTCCAAGAAGCTGAAGAAAGACGAAAACACGCAGCAAAAAAAGAACAACCTTTAGAAAATGGTGGACGCGGCGGCAAGGACCCTTCCCGCTATGGAGATTGGGAAATTAAAGGCCGCGCCATTGATTTTTAAAACCATTGATTTAAAAAAACCAAGCGATTTAAACAAGCAGCTTTTTAAAGAAGATCCGTTTTTGATAGACAAAAACGGATAATATTTATTTTTCTAAAGCTTTTAAAAACACGTTGATTAAACAACCATGCTTCTTATGCTGAAGCAGATTCTGCTTCAGCCGCTGCCGCTGCTTCTTCTGCTGCTTGCTTTGCTGCTGCTATACGTTCTTGTGCTTTTTTACCCGGTTCACCTTTATGTGGATTATTACGAGTTGGACGCTTTTTCAAGCCAGCTGCATCTAAAAACCGTAAAACGCGATCTGTTGGTTGAGCCCCTTGCCCAAGCCAATATTGGATACGTTCTTCATTAAGTTTCACCCTCGGTCCATCTTTAGGCAACATTGGATCCCATGCACCAACACGTTCAAGAAACCGCCCATCGCGCGGACTACGAACATCTGCAACGACGATATGATAGTAAGGACGTTTTTTTGAACCTCCACGGGACAAACGAATTTTCAATGCCATATTTTATCTCCTATTGTCAGCTCTGGCTTTCGTTTAAATTGACTTTTTTTGTTTTTTGCTCTTCAGCAATAACTTCATGATGACGCACAACTTCTTTAATAATAAATTTTAAAAATCTTTCAGCAAAATCAGGATCAAGATGACTATCTATAGCCAATTGCCGCAAACGCGCTACCTGATATTGCTCACGCAGAGGATCTACTTTAGGCAAATCATAACGCGCTTTTAAGCGCCCAACAGCTTTCGTACAACGAAACCGCTCTGCTAAGATATGAATCAAGGTTGCATCAAAATTATCAATGGATGCTCGTAAATGTGCCAATTCATTTAATACTGTTTCCTGCATCATATTCCTTTCCCTCTTTACATCTTATTTTTTCTTAGGATGCTGAGGAAATTTTCCCCTATCGGCAATGCCATTGGAAAGACCAGGAAATGTAGGTCCACGCTTGGGAAGTCCGGGCAAGAGATTCCCTCCATTACCATTTTCAATTTGCTTTTGAAGCGTTGAGAATTGCTTTGGATCCAATCCCGACAAATCCGGCATAGCTGGAGAATCCCCCCCCAAGTTTCCCATACCACCAAAACCCATTTTGGAACCAAGACCTCCCAACATTTTTCCCATAAAACCACTTTTTCCTTTACCACCCATGGCTTTCATCATATCAGCCATTTGGCGATACATCTTCAAAAGTTTATTAATATCAGCTGCTGTCGTACCAGACCCCTTAGCAATTCGTTGTTTGCGGCTATGTTTTAAAAGCTCTGGATTCGCCCGCTCTTTCGGTGTCATAGATGAAATAATGGCCAATTGACGATCAAACAAACGATCATCAAACCCCGCAGCCGCAATCTGCTCTTTGACCTTCCCCATTCCTGGCAACATGCCCATAATACCGCCCATTCCACCCAGTTTTTTCATTTTCTGCAACTGTTCTGCAAGATCATTCAGATCAAATTTTCCGGCTTGCATTTTTTTTGCAAAAGCAGCAGCTTTCTCATGATCCATTGTTTCAGCAGCTTTTTCAACCAAAGAAACAATATCCCCCATTCCGAGAATACGATCAGCAATACGACTGGGATGAAATTCTTCTAAAGCATCTATTTTTTCACCAGTTCCAATTGCTTTAATTGGTTTACCTGTAACAGCTCGCATAGAAAGAGCAGCGCCACCACGCCCATCACTATCCATCCGTGTTAAAATAATCCCTGTAATCCCGACACGCTCATCAAAAGAACGAGCAAGATGAACGGCATCTTGCCCCGTCAAACTATCAGCCACCAACATAATCTCATGAGGAAGGGAACATGCTTTAATTTCAGCCAATTCGAGCATTAAAGCTTCATCAATATGATTACGTCCTGCTGTGTCAAGAAGAAGTACGTCATAACCACCCAATTTAGCAGCCTGCACGGCACGTGATGCAATATCAACGGGCAGTTGTCCGGCAATAATAGGCAAGCTTGCAAGTTTTTCCTGTTCTCCCAATTGGCGCAATTGCTCCTGTGCAGCGGGACGGCGTGTATCTAATGACGCCATGAGAACTTTTTTATTGTGCTTATCAGTAAAACGTTTTGCAAGCTTTGCTGTTGTAGTTGTTTTTCCGGAACCTTGCAAACCAGTCATCATGATAACAACTGGAGCTGGTGCATTTAAATCACTCAGAACGCTTTCATTTCCAAGAATATGAACCAATTCATCATGAACAATTTTAACCACCATTTGGCCTGGTTTAATTGATTTAACGATTTCGGCCCCAACAGCTTTTTGACGAACTCTATCGGTAAAAGAGCGCACAACATCAAGAGCAACATCAGCTTCCAATAAAGCGCGACGAATTTCACGCAGCGCCTCTACAACATCCTGATCCGATAAAGCGCCACGTCCCGTCAAATGAGACAGGATAGAACCAAGTCGCTCTTGCAAGGATTCAAACATCATTTACCTCATTGTTGCATAACAAACAAACCAAAATAGCATCCGAGAACGCATCGCGCCGTCGGATGTTGACCTCTGAGATCTCTTTATACCCTTAAACTGGGGTCTCAGTCGGTGGCTCCAAGTTAATTTTGTCACTGAAAGCTTGCTCCTTCAAACAATAAAACCCCATCTTTGTCAAGTTTTATCATAAAATATCTTTTTATACGAAGAAATAAAAACAACAAATACTATACTTCAAAACTTTCAACTTCAACACGCATAAAACAACCTGTTTCCTGTTCCATGCTCCATAATTTTCCGCTAGAGATATCAAACCAAACCCCATGCAATGTCAAAAAACCTTGATCTTTGCGAAGCTTTATCCACGGAAACGTCTCTAAATTTCTCAACGAATGGCGAATAGAAAGCTGCTCTAATGCCGTCTGTTTTTCTGGCCAAGACAGCGACTTATTATTCAAAACGATTTCTGCTGCTGGTGCTAAGAGACTTATCCATTGACCGATAAAATCATTTGATAATAAAGATTTATATGTCTCATTAAGAGCAGTACGAATGCCTCCACAATGGGCATGACCAAAAACGACAATATGTCTCACCTCAAGCAATTGCACAGCATATTCAAGAGCTGCTGATGTTGCGTGATATTGGTCATCAGGAGAAAAAGGAGGAACCACATTCGCCACGTTGCGCAGGGTGAAAATTTCCCCTGGCTTAGCATCAAAAATCATTTCTGGTACTGCACGCGAATCACAACAAGCAATGACCAAAACTTCAGGTTTCTGCCCCTCAATCGCCAATTGCTGATAATCTGCTATTTTATATAAAAAATGATTGTTTATAAAGTTTTGGTAACCACTTAAAAGTCTTTCTGGTAAATGCGCCATTCTCTTTTTACTTTTACTTCTTTTTTTACTTTCATTTTGTATATTTAAAAAAACAAACTATTAACATACAAAAATACTAAAAATGCCCTTTCCTTGACGCAAAATATTTCTTTAACGTACAAACTATTACTAAAAAATAGCAAAAACAAACTCATTCTTTCCAAATAAAGAGCTATTTTCTTCAGAAAGAAGGTGTTACAGTATATAAAAAATATATATGGTCTGCTTTTAAAAAGAGAAGAAAAGACCCCTTAAGAGCAAAAAGGGAGAGTGAATGTGTTGCAACAAAAAAAAACAGAAACAAAAAACACCCAAGATAAAATAGAACAAATCCTTTTTGCCCAAACCGATAAAGAAGATATTACTTATTACGAAAATGAAGAACTTCAAAAAGCCACAGCCATCGCAGTAAAAGCTTTTAATCTCCATCAAACGGGAAAAAACACCATCTGCTTTGAGCAAAATTTAACCCGTAGTAACAGACCTATAACCGTTATCACGCTTGTCAATGATAACAAACCCTTCCTTCTCGATTCTATTTTAAATGTTTTTAATCAACACAAAAACCATATCTATTTGATTGCACACCCCATTATTGATTGTGCTTCTGGAAAACGCATCAGTCTGATGCAAATTCACATCGAGTCATTAAACAAACAGCAAATACAAAAACTTGAAAATGAACTCACCTTAGTTCTTGAACAGGTTAATGCTGCTGTACAAGACTGGAAACCTATGCTTGAAGAAGTTGAAAAGCAGATTCATGCCTACCAAATAAGTCTTCCCCCGCACTACAAACAAGAAGGCGAAAAAGCTATTGAATTTCTTCACTGGCTAATGGACGATAATTTCATTTTCCTTGGTATGCGCACTTACAACTTCATCAAAGACCAAAAACCCCTAAAATCCTTTACAGCGAGTAATATTGAACTTGGTATACTCACGGATGCTTCTATTCATATTGTTGACGATAAAAGCATGAAAGAACCTCCTCAAGAAGTTTTATCCTTCATGGAAAGCGATAATCTGTTTATCGTGACAAAAGCGAACAGCCGTTCCAAAATTCACCGTTCTGTTTGGCTCGATTATATTGGTCTTAAAATTTTTGATAAAGAAAAACAACTCTGTGGAGAATTACGCATTGTAGGGCTTTTTACCTCCTCAGCTTATACACGTTCTATTTTGCAAATTCCTTTCTTAAAAGAAAAAGCCCGAACTATTATTCAACGTCTTGGACACAATCACGCCGATTATTCAGGAAAAGCACTCATCAGTGCTTTAGAAACCTATCCAAGAGATGAAATGTTTCGCTCTGATGTTGATACATTGACAGAAAATACTAAGCTTATTCTACAATTAGATGAGCGCCCACGTTTACGGGTTCTTGCCCACACTGATTCTTTTGGGCGCTTTGTTTCTATCCTTGTCTACGTACCGCGTGACCAATATAGCAGCAGCCTGCGTGAAAAAGTTGGCGAACATTTTGTTGAGCTTTATAAAGGCAACTTTTTTGAATCTTATCCGCTCTTTTTGGAAAGCACCCTTATACGTGTCTATTATATCATCCATCGCAAAGGAAACGAAACTGTTCCCCTTTACGAGCGCTCTACACTTGAAAAACATGTACGTTCGATAGCACGAAGTTGGGAAGACAGGGTTCAAGCCATCGCTCTTACCCAGAAAATAACAGAGCAACAAACACGTCTAGCCAGTGAATTCCCCAACAGCTATCGTGATTTATTTTCAGCTGAAGACGCTATTAACGATGCCGGACATATTCTAAGTCTTCATGATGAAAAGCCCCTTTTCGTGATCTTTTATCACGCACAAAACAAAGAAAAACAGTACATTTCTCTTCGGCTTTTTCACCGCCATGAAGCTCTTGCCCTTTCCAAACGTGTACCACTCCTTGAAAATATGGGGTTTCGCGTTATTGCTGAACAAACCCTTGAATTACCAGATGGCAATGGGCGCTCTGTGTATCTTCATGATATGCAGCTAGAAAGTACTTTCCAGCGCTGTATCGATTTTGAAAAAGACGGGCAAAAACACGCCGAAACCTTTGAAGCCATTTGGGCACAAAATGCTGATAATGACGGCTTTAATGCTCTCACACAAACAGCTGAGCTTGATTGGCATGAAATTATTATTTTGCGCCATTATGGGCGCTATCTCCAACAAACTGGAATTCCTTATTCGCAAGATCGCGTTGCCCAAACTTTAAATGCTTATCCTGACATTACCCAAGATCTTTATGCTTTATTTCATTTAAAGTTTCATCAAAGCCATACAGAAAAAGAACGGGAAAAAAACCAACAAGTCATTCAAAAGCGCATTGAAGAAAAATTACGGAAAGTCTCTGGTTTAGATGATGATCTGATTTTACGCCGTTATTGTAACCTTATCGAGGCAAGTTTACGAACGAATGCCTTTACGCCTCTTCCTGATGGAAATCCACGGCGTATTTTAGCCACCAAATTAAATCCGCGCCAGATTGAAGGTTTGCCTGAACCGCGCCCTTACCGAGAAATTTTTGTTTATGGACCAGAAGTTGAAGGGGTCCATTTGCGTTTTGGACCTATCGCTCGTGGCGGCATTCGTTGGTCTGACCGTGCATTAGATTATCGCACCGAAGTGCTTAGCTTAGTGAAAGCCCAACAAGTTAAAAATGCGGTTATCGTTCCTGCAGGTGCAAAAGGTGGATTCTATCCCCATCGGCTTCCCCAAACAAATGACCGTGCTGTCATCATAGAAGCAGCACGACAAGCTTATACAGACTTTATCACAGCTTTGCTCTCCATTACAGACAATCTGATTAACGGCAAAATAAGTTCTCCCCACAATGTCATCTGTCATGATGACCCTGACCCCTATTTTGTTGTTGCAGCGGACAAAGGAACAGCAACTTTTTCTGATACAGCCAACGCCATCAGCCAAGCAAACCACTTTTGGCTTGATGATGCTTTTGCCTCTGGAGGTTCAGCAGGTTACGACCACAAAGACATTGGTATTACAGCTAAAGGTGCATGGGAAGCCGTCAAAAGACATTTTAGAGAGTCATTTAATCACGATATTCAAACAACGCCCTTCACCTGTGTCGGTGTTGGCGATATGTCTGGTGATGTCTTTGGCAATGGAATGCTGCTTTCCAAACAAACAAAATTGATTGCCGCTTTTGATCACCGCGATATCTTTATTGATCCAGATCCGAACATAGACGAAAGCTATGCAGAGCGTACGCGTCTCTTCAGACTACCTCGCTCAAGCTGGCAGGATTACGATAAAACCAAATTATCAAAGGGCGGTGGTATCTTCTCACGAAAAGAAAAAACCATTACTCTCTCACCTGAAGCAGCACAAGCCATTGGTTTCGAAAAACAAACAGGAACACCCTTTGAAATTATCTCTGCTCTTCTCAAAGCCCCTGTTGATCTTTTATGGTTCGGTGGCATTGGTACTTATATCCGCGCAACAACCGAAAACGATGCCCAAGTAGGTGATCGTGCAAATGATGCAATACGCATTACCGGAGAACAAGTGCGTGCAAAAATTATTGGTGAAGGAGCTAATCTTGGTGTTACACAACGTGGACGGATTGAATATGTCTTAAATGGTGGTCGATGCAATACGGATGCCATTGACAATTCTGCTGGTGTGAATTGTTCTGATATTGAGGTCAATCTCAAAATTGTTCTTGCATCAGCACTACGTGCCAAAACACTAACCCGCGAAGAACGCAATAAGCTCTTGAAAAAAATGACACCTCAAGTCGAGCAACTCGTCTTGCGTAATAATTATCTACAACCTCTTGCGCTTTCTTTGGCGGAAAACCAGAGCACTACTGATTTGCCCTATCAAATACGCTTTATGCACGACTTGGAACAAAAAAATCTTCTAGATCGCAGAGTTGAAATGCTTCCTGATGAACAAGTTTTACAGCAAAGAACAACCCAAGGCAAAGGTCTTCTCCGCCCAGAACTCGCCGTTATTTTTGCCTATGCTAAATTGACCTTAAAAGAAGAAATTGCTAATAGCCCCATTGTTGATGATCACTATTTCAATACAGCCCTGCTGAACTATTTTCCAACCCAAATTCAAGAAAATTTTAAGAAGGAAGTTATTAACCATCAATTGCGTCGTAATATTATCGCAACGCTGATTGCCAACGATATTGTAAATCGTGGAGGCCCCACTTTTGTTAATAGACTACACGATGCAACAGAACAAAAGACTGAAAATATTATTCGCGTTTTCATTGCTATCCGCGATGGTTTTGAAATTCCTCAATTGTCTGAGCAAATTGATAAGCTTGATAATAAAATACCCGGTCTTGTCCAAAATAAATTCTACGCAGCAATGACCCCAATGCTCTTTGAAACAACCAATTGGGGTTTGCACAACATAGATCTCTCACGTCCATTAGAAGAAATTGTAAAAACAATAAAGCAAGCCCGTAGCGTTATTGAAAAAGAGCTTATGCATTCTCACGGCAACGATATTAAGCAAAAGATTGAAGAAAAAGCATTACACTACAGCGAAGAGGGAGCACCAAAAGCATTAGCGAAACAATTAGCCCTCTTGGAAGCTGCTTCAACAATCTGTGATATTTCTTTAATTGCAAAAAAAAGCAACAGTGATCTTATTAAAACCGCAGAGATCTACTTTTCACTTGCGCAAATCATTCGTATAAACCGCATTAACGAAGCAAGTCGTATAATTCCTGTAGTAGATTATTATGATAGTATGGCTTTAAGCCAAGCCAAAGAAAATGTTTCTGAAAGCTTTCGGCAAATCGTTATGAAAATCCTCAAAAATTATGGAAAGAAAAAAGATCCTTTTGACACTTGGAAAAAAACAGAAGAAGATCATATTCACAACATTACAAACCGCATTAGCGCCCTTATTGAAAATGATCTCAATATTTCTCGTTTTACTTTTGCAGCAGGATTGATTTCTCAACTTCAAAATATTGGCTTTCAAACCTAAAGCAAATACAAAACGACCCACTCAATCTCCCGTTCTATCCCACCACCACAACAAACCAACCAAAATAGAGAACGGGAGTTTGCATTTTAAACATAACACCAAAAATAAAAATCTCGCTATTTATCACAATAGAATTGTTTGCAACAATGTCAAAAAAACAGCAGGATTGATTTCTCACCCTAAAAACATAAACTTTCAGACTTAAAAGCAGTACAAAACAGCTAAGCTTTTGCCCCGTTCTATCCATCCATGACGAAGCAGCAAGGAAAGAACGGAGGCGCTATCCCGCATTTTTAGACAGAGCACTCAAAATAAAAAATAAATTCAAATTTTACTGTCAAATATCCTTCATCATAAAAATAGAATATATTGATTTACAATCATAATTTTATCATTTTTATGATGACTGATAATTCGATATTCTAAATTTGTCTCATTTAAAATTTGTTTATATTCAATCAATTAACCCCATTTCCCCTTGCATATTGCAAATGCGAAAGCCGAATAAATAAAAACAGTAAAGAAAGGACTAAAAATGCCCCTCATAAACCGCCTCAAGTGCTAAAAACTACAGTAAGATTGGGAGTTAGCAAATATAATATGATGGTTATTCCCCCTAGCTTGTTAGTCCATAACCGAAAAGATGGTGGTGCTTAATGGCTTTATCGTTATACCATTCATAGGCGACATCGTGAAATAGCAAGCACTGAGAAATATTATTTTAATAAATGCGTAAATATGCAATACAAATATATTCTGTTTTGCGTGGAAGACATATGGCTTCATTAAAAAACATCAGAAATAAAAGGATAAGCTTAATCCATTATTTAAAAGATATAACTGTAACTGCTTTTGAAATGCGTAAAATCGAATAAAAAATGACAGTAAAAATGGCTGTTGATTTTTCTCTTTACAACTTCATATTTTTCTCCAGCTAGTCTGTTTACTTGTTTTAAGAGGTTACTCCCAAACAGATATATGCAATATGCTGCTCATTCCATATATAAAGACAAAGGTTCCTAACAAGCACCACACCACCTGTATAAAAAGGCAATTCAGCATACTTTAAAATGCCACTTTTTCCATACAAACACTGTTACTATATGTAGTTTGACATAAGATTTTGTACTAAGTGAAAAGAGGTTGGACGAGTTAGGAGTAGGTGGTAATTTTTTATTTTTATAGCTATTTTTTTTACCATTAAATACGCATTTTGTTAAAATAGATTTTGACACTCTAAAATTGTAAAAAAGTATGAAAATCAGAAAAAATCGAAATTTGGTAGTAAAAATGAAAAAAGGCTTTGGTACAACACCTAAAGCGGAGCAAGACGACCAAGTTTTAAAAATCCCAATTTTACCCACCCGTTGTCAATGAGTAAGGAAAGAACAGGAGCGCCGTCCGCATTTTTAGGCAGGGTACCCAAAATAAAAAATAACGCTTGAAGATTATTGGTTTGCGTGGGAAATAAATGCTGCAGAGTGTTAAGAAGCTTCATGGACTGAACAAGGACAAGTTCAAATTTTGCTGTCAAATATCCTTCATCATCAACAGAAAAAGGTCCACTAATACGCACTGCACCACCTGTATGAAAAGCTAATTCACCTTGCTTTAAAAGTCCACTTTTTCCATACAATCGCTGTTGCCAATTTTTTCCTTCATTTTCAAACAGAAGAGAGGCATCATTTAAAATCCATTTCAAATTGCCATCAATTTTAGGAATATCAACAAAAGAAGATTTTAAAAAGGGAGAAGCATCAAAACCATCAAAAGTTATATGTCCCGATAAATCATTCTTTTCATGTTTAAGATCAAGTCGAAAAAATTCTGCCGTTATTTTTTGGGAAGCTTCTTTTGGCTCTAATGGCTGAATAATCACGTTATGCGTATTTTGCAAAGATACTTGATTTTCAACATTTTTTTGTGTCGTTTTGTTATCTGTCGTTTGTGCTCCTAATGCTTCTTGAAGCTTTTGATCTTCAGGGGAAGAGGAAAAAGGTGAAACCTCAAGCCCTTCAGCTATAAACTTCAATGTCTTACCCGTTTTCCAATAAGGTTCTGTTTCAATCAGCAAATTGCGCCAACTGGATACTATGGAAGTTTTTCCAGAAAAAACAATTAATGCAGGAGCATGAACATTAAACTCGACCAAATGAGGTGCATAAATTGGTGCACCAGCTGTTAAACGCCCCGTCGATACAGAAACCCCATGTAAAGGCCAAGAAAATTGAAACTTGTCACAAACAACACCGACATGTAAAGGATAACCATCCTTGCGCATATTCTCGCATACCGCCACTATATTATGGGAAGATATTTTTGCGAATATATCAGAAACATAGTCTTCTATTTTACGTGAAAAAAAAACCAGAGTGCGCTATAAATAAATATCAGAGCAAGAAAAAAGCACCCCCAAATTAAATAACTCAAAGAAAAACTTTTTTGTGATGATGGTATTTGAAAGGATTTAGACAATATTCAAACTTTCTATATCTCTTAACTTTTTTCTCACCTTAAAAAGGATAAAGATTCCTCACCCACACTAATCTGTAAATAATCGAGCTCCTTATCTAGCGCGCTTTATCTTCTGATCACTTCAAGAAGTCCCTATACATCGTTCTAAAGTATAGTATCTCATAAGCTCAATAAACAAGATTTTCTTAAAAAAACCCATTACACCCTTTAACAAAAAACACCTCATGTGTAAAGTTTTACATAGATTTTCTACCTCTGCCTTAAACCATACTGTTTTACAGCACAACAAAAATGATAATGAATAGTGTCTCTTAACGATAAAGCCATTGAGCCCCCCATCTTTACGCTTATGGAGGAGCAAACCAGCACTATCATTATAATTTGGCTACCCCCCAAATGTTGCGCAGCCCTTGGCACTTAAGACAGCTCATAAGAGGCATTTTTAGTCTTTTCCTATATAGTTTTTCCCACGCGCCAGCCCTACTTGTGACATATAAGCAAGAGGTTTTTATTGAGTCAACATACACAGGTTTGGAATGAAAATTTACTATATTCGGGGTTCTCATTCAATATACAAAACCGTGAATTACCTATATAAATCAATTCGTTGTCAACAATCACACAAGTACGGGCGGTGTACAAAAAATCTGGTGTAATGCGCTTTCAAACCATTGGCTCAAAGCTCGATCATAGATTAAACGACCTTTCAAATGTGCACAAGCAGGTTGAGCACCTTTTTCAGTCAATTTATGTGCCGAACGCACGACCAAACGCCGCATCATAGCGCGTGTAAATTCAGCATGGAACTGCAAGCCCCATGCATTGTTTCCATAACGAAAAGCTTGTGTAGGATATGTATTCCCTGTTGCCAAAAGCATTGCCTCTTTCGGTAAATCATAAATACCTTCATCATGGAAATGGTAGACCATCTCTGGCCAATTCATCAATTCCTTCCCTTGTGGGGTTGCTTCTAGTGGATACCAGCCGACTTCAACAGTCCCATCACTTCTTGTACCAACGCGCCCCCCTAGATTTCGCGCTAACATTTGTGCTCCAAGACAAATACCCAAAAAAGGCTTATTTTCCTTTAGCGACAACGAAATCCAGTCAATTTCGTCACCAATATAGGCTTCGCTGTCATTCACACTCATCGGTCCCCCTAAAATAACAACACCGGCATAATGTTCTAATGTATCAGGGAGTTTTTGTCCAAAAATAGGACGATAAATATCAAGAACAAAACCATTTTGTTGTAAAAATTTTCCCAAACGACCAGTGTAGGTAGAGTGCCGATGAATAACAACAGCAATCCTTGGTTTGTTATTTTTTGGTTTTTTTCCAAGACATCTCTGATTTAAAAACATTTTTTAACCAATTACCTTTGCAATCAAGCAAAACTTCATTTTTTAAGCATAAGAGAATAATTTGATTGAACAAGATTAACGATAATTTTTTCTCCTACATTAATTATTTCTTCCGACAAAACGCTCAGACTACCCTATTAACACAATTTAAAATAAACGAAATTTCTTCTTCGATAAAGACGTTTCTTCTTCTGTTTTAACCCCTGGATCATCAACATTTAAGTGAGTTTGGCCGAATGTATTTACATCTTGTTCTTTTATATCTTGTTTCTCCACCTGCGCATTATGCAAAAAAGAATCATCTATAGGTGTTAATTTTTCAAGCTTCTTATCTTCAACATCATCACTTTTTTCCATAACATACTCTTTGTCTTGCTTTTTCGGCACAATATTGTCCGCCTCTAATGTGAGAGAAGGCATACAAGGAGGCGCCTTCCATTCAAAACAGCCCAAACGTCCACTGATTGGAGAAACTGCTGACCAAGAAGAAAAAATGGCCCCATCACACATCCATACTGGATCACGTTCAGCACGAAGTGCTAAAGAAAGCCATTGACGTACAGCAGCCTGATTGTTTCCCTGTGCCTCTTCAATATCTGCCAATAATAAATAAACACTTTCCCGTGGATGATACTGCAATGCTTTTTGTGCCTGCTCTCTTGCTAATACTGTTTCACCAGCATCCAAAGCTGCTTTAGCAATAAGGAAAGCCGACTCAAATGCATCTTTATTATAAGCAGCAAGTGTCTTAGCCCTTTTCAATCGCCCAATAGCTCCTTCTTCTCTTTCCAGATAAAGTGCTCCCAAGTCAGGATGAGGATTCTTTTGCCAAGCCGTTATAATCATTTTATCCGCTTTACGCGTTTCATTTAACTTATAAAGAATATCAGCAGCAATCACTGTTATTGGAACAAAATCAGGCGCCAATTTATGGGCTTTCAAAATGGCTTCACGTGCTTGTACAGGATGTGTATCAAACAAAGAAAATGCCTGCCCACTTAGTAGTAAAACCTGTATATGCTGCCGCTCTGGAGTCGCGCGAACAGAACGCGGGAGAGCTTTATTTGCTCTTTCAAAAACAGTAAGTGCCTTATCCCATTTACCCTCAGCACTTAATCGATCAAGCACCGCCTGATGCGCCCATAAAAGTGCTGGCGATAAAGTCAGTGCCTCTTCGGCATATTGTTGCGCTGCTTCATAAGCTTTACTCTTCATCGCTTCACGAAACAAACCATAAAGTCCAACCAATTTTGTCGAATCTTCCTTTCTCATCTCTTCATAAAGACCGATGGCGCGAACAGAATTATTTTGTAAAGACAAGGTTTGCGCTTGTAAAAGTTTTACCAATGGCTCTTGTTTTCCTGCAAGATATTTAGCAACCCGTGCTTCCATTTTTTGCGCAACCATACTATCACCAGCAAAAGTTGCAAGAATCCCCTTTGAAAGAGCTTCGTAACCACGCTTTTGATGGCGTTTATAAAAATAATTGGAAAGAGCACTCGGTATGGAAAAAAAGAAAGACAATAACCACCATAAAAGCACCAGCGTTACAAAAAACAAAATAAGCACACTTAACACTGTAAGAAATGAAGCAGAAAATCTGAAATGCAAAAATGTGAGAACAAAAATACCATTGTGATTAGCAACCCACGTGAAAGCTAAACCGAGGATACAAACAACAAAAATATAAATAAAAACACGTATCATCTTGGGCCTATTTACATCTTTGTTGCTTTAAAAGATCCTTGTTGCACAGACAATAACAATTGCTGCAACAACTGTTGAATAGCAATATGTCTTTCAAGCTGCTTAACAAAATCCCTTGAAACATCTTTTGCACTTTGGGGCAATGATTGCCATTCGCTCAAAGCCTTTTCGTAATCACCAGCTTGAATGGCAACTTCCATGCGTGCCGCAATAGCCCCCAGCGTTGGCCCTTCAACATTTCCAATCGGTCGCGAAACAATGAGCCCTTTTATCCACGCTAAAATTCTGTCAAAAAAACCAGCATCTGATGCAACAATATTTTGCGTACCAACAATTGCATCGGCAACATGAGCAAAATCAACTGAAAGTTGTGCTGAGCTTGGAAGACCCACTGTAGCTGTTTTTTGCAACACATCAAGTCCATTAATCGAAGGCGATAATTGTTGTAACAGCTTTAATTCATTATTATAAGATCCACCACGTTCTACAGCATTTTTTAATGAACTAATTGCAGTAAAGAGCGCGGTATTTATTTCTTTTTTTTCACTATTTTTAACAGCAATTTCTTCCTGTAGTGCTTCTAACTGTTGTTTTAACGCAGCAAGATCATTTGCATTGCTCAACCCAACAGACAAAGCCGTCTCTATATCTTTCGATTTTCTAATAAAGGTTTGTACAATTTCTTCAAGAGCTTTTACTTTTTCCTCTAAAATCGCAAAAGCTTTTTTGCTTTCTTCTTTCGATAGTTCATCATTTTTCGTTGTTTTAAACTGTTGTGATGAAAAAGAAGAAAACTCTGTTTTTAACGCATCGATTTCTTGAAAGACCCGCCTCAATTGTTCCTTTGTATCTTCACCTTGACTTTTTGCAGCTTCAGCAATCTGCAAAGCTTTTTCCCCCCCAGCAGAATTTCCCACAAAAGGAGAAGGAAAGAAACCAGCCCATTGAAGCCCCATAAAAATTCCCAAAGCAATGAATCCCCCCAAAATTCCAGAAAGGGACAAGAAAAGCCAAGTTGTACCAGAGATACTTTTATCCTGACCTTGCATATTCTGTTTTTCTCGCGCATGAGATTCTACAGAATTGTGGTTTTTTTCCTCTGAATCATGGGGAACAGCTTCATGTTCAATAACTGGTTTCTTACGACGCGTACCAGCATAATGTGGTTTAACTTTTGGTTTTGAAGAATCGACCATCTCTGTCACTTTTCGTGCACACTTTTTTTAATGATAAAATAATAAAATGAAAAAAGTTTTAAAAACGCAGCTTTTCTCAATAATATTTACAATTATCGCCTTTAATAGACAAGTTTTTAAAAAAACATTTGCATTTTATACTCGAAAATACAGCTTTATTTTTTAATCAACGATATCATAAAATTCAAAGAAATAGAAAAATCAATTCTAAGAGAAATACTTTGCATCTTTTTCTGTTCATGGTACGCACGCAGGAAAGAAGCTTCAATATAAGGTTTTGTTTAAAATGCGTCTGCTGGGAATAGAAACAAGTTGTGATGAAACGGCAGCAGCTATCATTGAATATAACAATGAATCAAACAGCCGAATTCTTTCCAATGTTGTTTGGAGTCAAATTGATCACCATGCACCTTACGGCGGTGTTGTTCCTGAAATTGCTGCTCGTGCCCATGTTGAAGTTCTTGATCATTTAATTCTGCAAGCACTAACAGAAGCAAACACAAAATTAAAAGATATTGATGGCATTGCAGCCACCAGTGGACCTGGTTTGATAGGAGGATTGTTGGTAGGCGTTATGAGCGCAAAGGCACTCTCTCTTGCCACTGGCAAACCATTTATTGCGGTAAATCACTTAGAGGGACATGCTTTAACAGCTGTGTTAACGCACAACGTCAGCTTTCCTTATTTATTACTTTTGGTTTCAGGAGGTCATACACAAACAATCCTTGTTCATGGAGTAGGCAACTACCAACGTTTAGGAACCACTATTGATGATGCATTAGGAGAAGCCTTTGATAAAACAGCAAAACTTTTAGGTCTTCCTTATCCTGGTGGACCAGCACTTGAAAAAGCAGCTTTATTTGGTGATAAAAATCGCATCCCTCTTCCACGTCCTTTAAAAGGTGAAAAACGATTAGATTTTTCTTTTTCAGGACTCAAAACTGCTGTTCGACAAGCCGCAACAGCCATAGCTCCTCTTACAGAAAATGATATTGCTGACATTGCCGCAAGTTTTCAAGCCGCCGTAACCGATACAGTACGTGATCGCGTTCACCTCGCTCTACAACACTTTACCCACCAATATCCTCTCTCTCATAATCAAGAAAAACGTTCTCCTGCTTTGGTTGTTGCGGGCGGCGTTGCCGCAAACCAAGCCATTCGCTCTACATTACAAGAACTTGCCCATCAACATGGTTTTGAATTTATAGCCCCTCCTCTTTCCTTGTGTACCGATAATGCTGCAATGATTGCTTTTGCCGGTGCACAAAAGCTTGCACGGGGAGAAACAAGCCCTCTTGATATTGCCCCTCGCTCACGCTGGCCATTAGATGAAAAAGCCCCCCCCTTGATCGGGATGGGTCGCCGTGGAACAAAAGCATAAGAAAATTGACGTCCCACACACACCTTAAAGAACGAAGATTTCTACTCAATCCGGTCTATAGATAGCCCGAATTCTCTATCGAGCAGCTTCCACCTGCTTCCAAATCACACAATTCACTTAACCCAAAGCTCGACACGTAAACCTAAATATTCACCACATATTCTGAAAACCTTCATGTTTCAAAAAACTGCCTTATATCATTACATTTCAAATGACGGTATTTTACAGCATAATAAGATCTACTCTCTCCCACGAAGCATAAATATGAATGCCATTCGTTGACCTCTTCATCTTTGACCATTCATTCGTTTCATTGCCATTGTAATCTTAAAGCTTTTTAGAACCAATTTTCTTCATTTTTTCCCAAAAACTCTTATAGTGACCGCATTTCAAACCATAGCTGAAAAGATAAGAAAAGAGCAAAATACCTTTATACAACATGAAATATTAATGGAGCGCGTCTCTCTATTTTGAAACAAGAAAAAACAGATAATAGCCGTTCTTTACCCCATTTTAAAAATCATCGTTGATGGTATTACAAAGATACTTATAAAAATGCATAACAATTTATGAAAAAGGTGAACTTATGGCTTATTGGCTTTTTAAATCTGAACCCTATAAATGGTCATGGGAGATGCAAAAGAAAAAAGGAGCTAATGGCGAACAATGGGATGGTGTACGCAATTATCAAGCCCGTAATAATATGCGCGCCATGAAATATGGTGATAAAGGTTTTTTTTATCACTCAAATAAAGGTTTAGAAATTGTGGGCATTGTAGAAATATGTGCTGAAGCACACCCTGATTCTACAAGCTCTGATCCACGCTGGGAATGTGTGGATATCCGTGCACTTTGTGACATGCCAACACCTGTTTCATTAAAACAAATTAAAGCCAACCCCAAACTAGCAAATATGGCGTTGGTCAAAACCAGCCGCTTATCAGTGCAACCCGTGACAGAAGATGAATGGAAAGAAGTCTGTTTGATGGGCAACCTTAAGAGGGAAATGCTTTTATCTTAAAACAATAATTTTTATTCATTAACTCATATAAAAAGATGCTTTATAGCGCAAAAGAATAAGCACAACACATCCTTCTGTTGAGGTATTCTCATGCTAAATGCATAAATATGATATTTTTCTTTGTCATTTTTTATCCTGCACTCTTTCTCAATACAGTCTCCTTCCAAATTACACAAAAAGCCTCTTTATGATGCATCTTTTCGGCATTGCTAAAGGCAAAGCTTGCTCAACGATTATAATAAGCAACACCACGAACATAACACTCAATCCCCTTCGCACACAAATGCAACAAAAAAACAAAACTGAACGTGGATAAAAAATAATAAAAATGATCGTGAAGTTCTCCTAAACAGTGCATATGCGCTAGGTTTTGCACAATTCTCTTCACGCTTAAAAAACGCATCATATTGCGTGTTCATTGTTTTGCATGTTGGACGAGTGCGCCTCATACCGCAGGATTCTCTCATTCCCAACCTGTTTATATTGAATCAATCAAAAGCTATTTGCTTGCACATTACAAGCGGAGAAAGTCCCATATGGATAAAAACCGTGAAAGAAAGAACTAAAAATTCCTCCTATGAATCGTCTCAAGTGCCAAGGACTGTCCGCAACACCCACGAACTAGCAAAGTGAATGATAGTGCCACCTTGTTTCTCCATAAAGCGTAAAGATGATGACACTCAATGGCTAAAACACGTTCTAGAACATAAAAAACGCTTCCAACCAATACGTAAAATACTCTACAGACGGAATACCTTCTTTTCAGCAAGCAACCATTAGAAATTATAAAAATTTATTTTTTAGAAGCGCTCTCTTTTAATTTTTCTTGCATGAAATCTCATTTTTCATGAAACTATACCAATCAGTGCATCAACATGCCTATAAGGAAAAACATGAACCACTATACTCTTTTAATCGTTGAAGATGATGATCTACGCCCCATTTTAGTAGAACAATTGCAAATGCATCAAGAGTTTAAAATTTTCCAAGCAAAAACAGCAGAAGCGGGAATGAGAATAATCCAAGAAGAAAATATTGATCTCACTATTTTGGGATTTCAACTTCCTGATCTTGATGGCTACAAAGCCGTTAAACAATTACGCACCCAAGGATTTCGTGCCCCCATTATCATGATAATAAATTATGATACAGACTGTGATAATATTTTAGATCTTGAAACAGGCGCCAATGATTA
The DNA here is from genome assembly GCF_042193405.1 of Bartonella sp. TT110JLCBS. Lineage (NCBI taxonomy): Bacteria > Pseudomonadati > Pseudomonadota > Alphaproteobacteria > Hyphomicrobiales > Bartonellaceae > Bartonella > Bartonella sp. TT110JLCBS. The sequence continues at coordinate 183,299 of NZ_JBHILT010000002.1, read as the reverse complement.
TGTAACAAAACCCTTTCGCTTTGCGGTGTTATTAGCGAGAATTCGAGCACAGTTGCGCCAATATGAACAAAATGAAGACGCAACCTTTCATATTGGTCCCTATACTTTTAAACTAAGACAAAAACTTCTTCTTGATCAATGCAACAATAAAATCTGTCTCACAGAAAAAGAAGCAGCGATCCTTAAATGTCTCTATCATGCCAATGATAAAATTGTCAGCCGTGAAACATTGTTAGAACAAGTTTGGGGATATAATGAAAATATTATCACCCATACTTTAGAAACCCATATCTATCGTTTGCGACAAAAAATCGAAAACGATCCCTCCAATGCACAAATTCTCATGACAGATCAAAATGGTTATCGTTTAAATCTTTAATTCGAGATTTACTGTTTCAAAAATAATTTTAATATCCTAAATGAAAACAAAAACGAGATAAAAAAACTTCGCATATAATAATTCGAATGCTATTACATAGAACTTACTCTTATGACAAAAGATATAACATTATGAATAAAAAACGAAATATTCCAACATGAGAACCAGAAACAAAAATGCTTTCAAACCTCACAATATACTTTGTAACTTCTGTTTCACATGCTTTTGTTCTTTTTAAAATTTTTAATATGTTCCGCATATAAATAATCGTGATATCTTTTAGCAACATTCTTGATCATAACTATCATCTTTAGATGAGTGCTATTTATGATTATTTTTTCAGAAACACCGCTCCACGCACTGCTTTATCTCACATTCACTAGCCTAAATTGAGAGATGTTTTTTATCTTTATAGTTTTCCTCCATTCTTTATGATTTTATATTCTCTTAAGAGATGGTATAATTTAATGATATAACGCTAAATGTTTATCCTAACGATAAAGCCATAGAGCACCACCATCTTTACGCTTATAAAAGAACAAACCGGCACCATCACACACTTTGTTAGATCTCGATGTTGCAAGAGGAGCCCTTGATACTTGAGATGGTTCATAAGAAGCATTTTAATCCTTCCTTGTACAGTTTTTAACCACCATGAACCATATTATGTAAGATCCCTTGGACTCTGCTATTTTTATGCTTACGAAGATACCAGCATTTTTTCTCTTAAAATGTTTCCACTATTCATGAAATATGGTTCGGTATATAGATACTTGAGATTTTTTATTCACATGCCAATTCCACATATTAATGTACAAAGGAATATTTTTTAATTGTAAATGCAAAAAATTGAAATAAGAGAATGCCTCTATATTTGCGGTTCTTATGACAATGACAAAATGATTAATTATCTTTATAAATTAAAATATTTCTTGTCTGTGGTGATAAAGCAGGAATAAAAATACGTCGCGACTGACGACGCTGTACGAGCAAACCCTGATAAACACGTTTTTGTGCTTGACACATTAAGAGTCCACCAAAATAAGGCAAAAGATAGCGAGCAAATGGCTCATAAAAAAATGAGAACAACCGCGAAAAATACCCCGTAGAGGGCATATAGTGTACAATTTCTTGTATTGGCCCAGAAACAAAATTTGTTTTTTCGAACAAACGAATAATCTGTTGCCGACTATAGGGTTCGCCATAACCAAAGGGCGTAGTAATATTGCGCGCCCAAAAACCAGAGCGATTAGGTACAATAACGATCAAGTGGCCATTAGGTGCTAAAACACGCCATATTTCATTCAACGTTTCAAATGAATTTTCTGTATATTCTAATGCATGGACCAATAAAATACAGTCAACTGACGCATCAGGAAGGGGCAAATCTTCTTCAAAAACAAGCGCTGTAGCAACTTGCTCAGCACAAGGCCAAGGCGAAGCACCCTGAGCAGCAGGCATAAAAGCAAAACATTGTTGGGCACGTTCACGCAATACAGAAAGATAAGGAAGCGCATAACCCAACCCCATAATTCGTTTATCGGTAAGATCAGGCCACCATAAATTCAATTGGTCACACAACGTCTTTTGCACACGCAGCCCAAGTGCAGAAGCATAAAAATCTTTCAGCGTAACGATATCCAACTCAACATACCATGTAGAAACAAATTTCAAACATTACAGATTTTCATATACCAAACCTATATGGACTTCTGCTCTTTTTCCGCAATAGCGAACATTTCAATATTGCATATTTTAAACTTAAATGATCAAAAAATCAGTACAGCAGGATGATTATTGCGTTACAAGCACTTTAATCATTTTTTTAGAGATGAACTCCATAGAGGTTCTTCATACACTGTTTTTGACATCAATTAAGAAAAAAGCCAACATTGGTTAATTAAAATGAAGCAATCTTTCAAGATAGTTTTTTTCTTCTTCTGGAAGATGCTCTTTACCAAGACGTTTGCGAATTTCATCCAAAATCTGCCGCGTACGCATTTGATCACTTTCTTGTGGTAGTGCCTCACCTTCTTGTTTTTCATCTGTTTTTGAAGAAAGTGGACGTCCTAACGGATCTTTAGGACCAGAATCAGCATTTTGATCATCTCCCGTTTCTTTGAGTGTTTCGCGCATTTTTTTCAAAACATTTTGTGCACCTTGCCTCAAAGATTCCAAAGCATCAGACTGATTTTGTATAGATACCTGATGATTTCCATTATCAAGAGCATTTTCCGCAGAATTCATTTTTTCTTCTGCCATTTTTAATGCGCCCCCTGTTTCAAATCCTTGTTCTGATAATTCTTTTTCCAATGTTGATAATTCAGACTGCAATTCAGCTTGACGTTTTTTTAAAGATTTTTTTTGTGTTTCCGGTACATTTTCTCCGCGTTTTTGTTCCATCTCTAACTGATGTGTTTCATTGAGAATTTCTTGCTGACGACGCATTAAATCTCCAAGCTGGTCCATCTTTTCTTTCATTTGTGCAGATTGGCTTTTTTCTCCCTCATTTTGATTGCCTTTTTGCACCTGCAAATGATCAAGCGTCTGTTCAACTTCCGCCAAGAGTTGTTCAGCTGCTAAAGAAGAACCCGTTTTAGCCATTTCCTCAATTAAATTTAGTTTTTCTTGTAATGTAGCTTCAGAAAGATTAGGACTTTTTGAGCTTTTAGAATTTTTAGAAACTTGACTATCTGGTGTTTTTTCAGCCAAAGCACGAATATACTCATCCATAGCTTGACGTAAATCTGCCATAAGCCGTTCAATTTCTGCCGCTGGAGCACCGTAACGCAATGCATCACGTAAAGCAGCTTGTGCTTGTTTTAACTTTTTTTGCACGGATTCAAGTTGATTGCCTTCAATACCCAAAGCAATTTGCCATAAATAATCCACCACATCGCGCAAATCCTCGTCTGTTTGTGCCAAAGAAAGTCTTGTCCACGCACTTTGTAGAACAATAAAATGCGATGCATTTTGCAGCCCCTTTTCTGGACGCACAAGCAAAGCAGAAAGCATATCCAATACACGCTCTCTCGCAGAAGCATCAAGCGCTAATAAACGACGCAATTCAACCACTGCGCGTGCAACAGGATTCGAAAAAACACGCTGTGGTAATATCATAACAAAAGTTTTGCTACGCCCTTTCTGCCCCGCACCATCTTCTGCCACCAAAGTAATTTTAACTTGCGAACCCGCCCATGGATGCGCTGATACATCGTGCACCGTCCGCATTTTCCCCTTTCCACCACGCGGAAGAAGAAGCTCTATTTCCGGAGCATTATAAAGAGAAGAAACACTTTTATTCTGAGGAAGAAAAGGCTCTATTTCAACAAAAGCCTTTGTCACACCATAATCATCATCCACCACATATCGTAACTCCAATGATCCCGTTAAAATCCTCCCTGGTTTTTCCAACCAATGAATTGTTGGAAGCGTGTCCTTAATTATCTGCAAATGCCATTGCTGTTTTTTACGACGTGATGATACAAATAAATTTATTGAATGCTTTAAATGTGTTTCAAAATGAACGATTGGATCATTCAAAGTTGTTTGTTCCGTTTTCTCTGAAAACGAAACTTCCCTCCCATCTTCTACAGACTTTGCTTTTACTGTAATGCCAGCCCCATTGACAACGCGCACAACAACATTACTCCCTTCAGGGATTTCTCGTTGTGTTTTCTCATCTTTTGTCAAATAAATCGGTGCCACACCGGTATAAGCAGGTGGTGTTACCCAAGCATCAATCCGCATGAGTTTTTCATCAACGACAGGACGAAAATCAAAGGCATCAGCCAAACGCCCCCCTTGTGAACCAAAAGAAAAACTAAAAGCGCACACAAAAAGAAGAGCACACAAAGCCCTCAAAGCCAAAGGATCATAATCCGCACTATTAAGAGAGATAAATCCAGTTTTTAAATGGTATAATTGCTTTGCCATTCGGCGTTGATGTTCACGCCAAATAACAGCACTAAAATCTTCATCATTTTCAGAACATAAACGATCTGTCTGAATATTCAAAGGCTGGTGTCTAAGATCATTGACGCGTTCAAGGCGGCAATTTACTTCCCGCATTGTGGGAAACCGAAAACGAATAAGAAAAAATAAACTCGCCCCAGCACAAACAAGTATAACCCCAAGTAAAAGCAAATGTGACCAATAGCCCAAAATGCCAAAAAGTCCCAACCAGCTAAACGAACAAAAGAGACTAAGAACGAGGAAAAATGGCAACAACCGTACCCACATCCGTTCAAATGAAAGGATCCCCCACATCAAAATGCGCACACACAAAAGCTTCATTGCAAAACCTTTGATGTTTTTATTTTTCATAAACAAGCATTTATCCCCTTTTATCGTGGTGCATTAAGATCATAAACCCCATACAAAACAATTTCTAGAAAATAAATTGTTTCATCAAAGTTTAGTAAAAATAAGACCCAAAATATTTAATAATGCTCAATCTAATTTTGGCTCAATCCAATCTGGAATATGATCACAGCCTATCAATTGTGCATAATCAAGGCGTGGACGAATGACTGCATAACGTGTATCCTGAACTAGAACTTCCGGCACCAAAAGTCGACTATTATAAGTGCTTGCCATCACTGCGCCATAAGCCCCTGCTCCTGTTAACATCAAAACATCACCCGCTTTTAACACTGGTAAAGAACGTTCCAAGCCTAAATAATCACCAGTTTCACAAATAGGACCAACAATATCAGCATTAATCAGAGGGGCATCTACTGGTGTTTTTTTCACTGGCATTACATTTTGCCACGCATCATAAAGCGTTGGACGCATGAAATCATTCATCGCCGCATCAACAATAACAAAATTTCGTCCTTCCCCCTTTTTTAAATACACAACCGATGTTACCAACACACCGGCTTCACCAACAATACTACGCCCAGGTTCTAAGATAATATTGATCCCTAAAGGCGCAATATGTTTCTGTACCAGTGCTGCATACTCAAAAGGAGAAGGTACTGGATGCTTCTCATAACCATAAGGAATACCAAGCCCGCCCCCAATATCGATATGGGTTATCGCATAACCATTATTCCATAATTGACGCACAAAATCTGCAACAATAACAAATGCATCTTCAAACGGTTTTAAATCACAAATTTGACTGCCAATATGGAGATCAACACCACACACATGAAGACCAGGCAATTGAGCTGCTTTTTTATATGCATCACCCGCCAAAGACAGTGGAATACCAAATTTATTCTCAGACTTACCTGTTGTAATTTTTTTGTGAGTCTTAGCATCCACATCAGGATTAATGCGTAAAGAAATACGAGCTGTTTTTGAAAGCGCAGCAGCCCGCGCCGATAATTGTTCAAGTTCTGGCTCTGATTCAACATTAAAACAATAAATATCTTGTGCAAGAGCAAAATCTATTTCTCTCACTGTTTTACCAACACCAGAATAAACAATATTCTGCGCAGGAATACCAACAGCAAGTGCACGCCGTAATTCCCCTTCTGAGACCACATCAGCTCCCGCTCCATTGTTAGCTAAAAGTTGTAAAACTGCTTGATTGGAATTCGCTTTAACCGCATAAGCAATTAAACTCGGCATATCATGAAATGCATTCTGATAATCTTTAAAATGTGCAACGATTGCGCTAGCTGAATAACAATAAAAAGGTGTTTCAACTTCCCGCGCAAGTTCCAAAAGAGAAAGACCTTCAGCGTGAAGCACACCCTGATGATAAGAAAAAAAACGCATAAAAATTCCTATTGTATTAACCGATCAAGAATAAAAGGTTTATCTGTTTTACCTTGAGAAACAAAAGTTCCTTGTGAAGAATTCACTCCTGTTGAAGGAGGTAACTCTAATGACCCTTTACGCCCACACCCAACGATACCCAAGCCCCCAAAAAGGACAATTATCAACCCCTTTAATATAATTTTCATCTGTCCTCTTTCCTCATCTCGATCTCTTTGTTACCTTTAAAATACAATCACTCAAGCGCTCACGAGACGCTTTTTCCAATACGCAATTTGCCGAAGAACCTCTGAAGGCGCTGTTCCCCCAAAGCTTTTACGACTTTCAACAGATTTTTCAACGGTCAAAACATCAAAAAGTGCCGCATTGATATCAGGACAAATTGCTTGAAGTTCATCTAATGATAAATCCTGAAGGCGACACTGTTTTCTTTCTGCCAATGCTACAGCACGCCCCGTTATATGATGTGCTTCACGAAAAGGAATCCCTAATTCACGTACAAGCCAATCAGCAAAATCCGTAGCTGTTGCATATCCTAAATCTGCTGCTTGTTTCATGGCTTTTTTATTCACTTTCAAATCAGCAATCATCCCTGTCATTGCTGCTAGTGATAATTCCAAACTCAAAGCCCCATCAAACACATATTCTTTATCTTCTTGCATATCCTTTGAATAAGCAAGCGGTAATCCTTTCATCACCGTTAACAATCCCATAAGCGCACCATTCAATCGACCTGCTTTCGCTCGTACTAACTCTGCCGCATCAGGATTTCTCTTTTGTGGCATAATGGAAGACCCTGTTGAAAAAGCATCTGATAAATGAATAAAACAAAACTGTGCACTTGACCAAAGAATTATTTCTTCCGCCAATCGCGAAAGATGTGTTGCACAAAGAGCGCCAGCGCTTAAAAATTCCAATGCAAAGTCACGATCTGAAACACTATCAATTGAATTGCGTGTAGGTTCGCGAAAGCCTAGCGCTTTTGCTGTCATAAAACGGTCAATTGGAAAGCCTGTCCCCGCTAAAGCAGCCGCCCCTAAAGGCGATTCATTCATTCGCTCAAGAGCATCACGCATCCGCGATAAATCTCGACCAAACATTTCAACATAAGCCATCATATAATGACCCAATGTTATGGGTTGAGCCAATTGTAAATGCGTAAAGCCTGGCATAAAGGTATCAACATGTTGTTCTGCGCGAATAAGTAATTGCTCTATCAATCCTTTTAAAGCTTGTGCTATCTTTTGCGTTGCTTCACGTACCCACAAGCGAAAATCAACAGCAACTTGATCATTGCGTGAACGCGCCGTATGCAAACGCCCAGCTACAGGACCTATCAATTCGCTCAACCGCGCTTCAATATTCATATGAATATCTTCAAGCTTTCGTGAAAAAACAAATTTACCGTCTTCAATTTCTTGGCGAATAAGTTTCAAACCATGAACAATTTTTTCATAATCTGATTGTGAAATGATTTTCGTTTGCGTTAACATAGCCGCATGAGAAAGAGAACCTTCAATATCTTGTCGATAAAGTTTTTGATCAAAATCAATAGAGGCATTAATTTCTTCCATAATTGCAGCAGGACCTGCCGCAAACCGACCACCCCACATTTGGTTCTTTAACTTCTCATCTGTCATATTCTGAAAACACCCCTCCAAAGGACAAAATTATGATTTTTCAAATTTTCATCAGCAAAAAAAACAATAAAAAAAGGCAACTTTCCCTTGCATTCTTTATCATTGCATTGAGTTTATACGCAACCATAAACTACGATACCAAAAGAGAGTTTTTTCTTTTCAATTTCATTTCAGCAGCACAAGCACAAGAAATAAATACTAATAAAGCACGAGCAGAAAAAATGATGGCGATACGAAAAGCAGCAAAAGGCTTTTTTAGCCACATACGATTTGCTGATACGCCCTCAGATATGAATAAACTCTCTTTCAAGGATATTCTAGGAAAAGAGCACACACTCAGCGAATTTACTGGAAAACCAATGCTGGTCAATCTATGGGCTATTTGGTGTGCACCTTGCCGCACAGAAATGCCCGAACTTGCGCAATTAAAACGTGAATTAGGTGGAGAAAACTTTGATGTCATAGCGATTAATATCGATAAAACTGCTTCTCCTGAAAAAATTCAGCAATTTTTACAGAATATTCATTCAGATAATTTGCTTTACTATCGCGATGAAACAATGGATATTTTCAACAATGTTAGAAAACAGGGGCTCGCTTTAGGACTCCCCATTACATTGCTTATTGATAAAGAGGGATATCTCATTGCTTCCTTCAATGGTGCAGCACCATGGGCCAATGACGATGCCAAAGAACTTATAAAAGCAGTCATTAAAGAAGCCCTATAACTTTAATAACCTCGTCTTTTTAAACGTTGTATAACAAGATCCAGTGCTGACAAAAAAGCAGAACGGTCTTTACGAGAAAAAGGACGGGGACCACCTATTATACTGCCCTGTCCACGCAAATCTTCCATCAAATTGCGCATCGCCAAAGCCTGACCAATTGAATTTACATCAAAAATACGCCCCGTTGGCGAAAGACAAAAACCCCCAGCTTGCACAACCCGTGCTGCTAAAGGAATATCACTGGTAATAACGATACTTGCCTCATGCACATGTTCTACGATCCAATCATCAGCACCATTGAATTCACCAGCAACGACCACTCTTTCAATGAGTGCTTCATCTGGAAGGAACAAAGAGCGATTTGCCACAACAAATGTCTTAAGCTGATAACGATTCATCACACGATAAACTTCATCTTTTACGGGACAAGCATCTGCATCAATCAACAAAGTGATAGCAGGCTTTATTGGGATATTCATACCTTGGCTTTCAAGCAATAATAAGCTCTTTCATTCATCTGAATGTTGCAAATCCTTGCGATAAAACATTATCGCCGCGTTTATTTCTCCTCCCAAAATAAAAATTGCACTCAATATGTAGAGAAAAATAATAGCAACCATAATAGATGCCAACCCTGCATAGGTAGAAATATAATCAAACATCGTTAAATATTGCGCAAAAGCGATAGAAGCCATAAACCATATAAACATTGTCACCACTATTCCTGGTAAAATATCTATAAATTTCCGCCGCCCTGCTGGAAGCCATTTATGAACAATCAAAAGACTGATAAACAAAATAACGATTGCAACTGTATAACGCCATACACGAATAACAGCAATATATTCAGTCATAAAAAAAGAATGATTTTGCATAATTTTGATCAACAAAGGCGCCAGAATCAATAAAAAGCTAATCACAACAAGACCAACAGCACCAAGGATTACAAAAAACAGACTTTGAAAACGACAAAATAACAAACTCCGTCGATCAGTAACACGGTAAGCTTTATTTAAAGCCGTACGCAAAGCCTCTATCCCATTAGAAGCAAAATAAGCCGCTCCAATGACAGAAAGCGTCAACACACCGCCTCGATGAATGGTTAAAACATTGACAATTTCTTGGGATAAAGGCTCTGCAATGACATCCGGCAATAACTGCACCAGTGCTTTAATTTTTTGCGGTGTATAGGTAAAAGCCCCTAGAAAACGAGCAAAAGATGTTCCGAAAATAAAAAAAGGGAAAAATGCTAAAAGCCCCGATAGCGCAACATGGCTCGCAAAAGCACTTCCATTATCACGCCAATAATGACTTATTGCATCACCAAAAATACGATAACTATACCAAAAGATATTTCTTAACAAACCTCAATACTTTCTGGTAACACCCTTTTTTCAGTTATCCTAAGCTTTATAAAAACCATCAAAACTTTAAACAAACGCCTGTTAGTATAAAGGGCAATAATCCATGCGGTCAAGTCTCACTCTGTCCCAAAGCTTAAAAGAACAAGTCAAAAAATTTTACTAATCAATTATATTCTGTTTGAAGCCTTTTGTTTTACGTGAGCAACCTAACCAAAGAACGCAAAAAACAAAATGTGAGGTAAAAATATTTCCATGAATTTTTTTGCACTTTACACATTGTAAAGCTTAATTAAAAGGAGATAGATGGAATGGAAATGATTTTCTACCTTTATATCTTTTATATTGTTCTCAAATGAAGTTATTTTCCCGCTTCAAAAGACAAACCAAACAGATACAAGCAAGATTCTCCTCAACCTGACATACAAAAGCTAAAAAAACGAACACACTGAATCATCTTAATATTTATCTCAAACATGTTACTGCATAAGGTTTGAATGTTAATAGACAGGAAACAACATCATAAAACGAAAAATATACCAGCTACAGATTGGAGAATTACCCCTGCTTTTTAAAAACATTTGCGCAATAACAACCGTAATATACCGAGCTTTTTATTTACTTACAGACGTCCGCATAAATCTCCCACAAATCTCTTGTGTCATATTCATGAAAATCAAATTGATGGAAATATAATTCTCAGTATGATAATAGGAAAAGTGGTACTTTTTATATGTCTTTACTTTCAAATATAAAAAATTATTCAGTTTCCCCATTATTTTCCCAAAATAAATTCTTCCTTTCTTTTTCCATATGAAATAAATCAAACTTAAAGCATATCTCTATGAGTTTTGTTTTAATTTATGCGATTAGCTAACCAAAACCACAACTGCCCCTCATGAGGATGCAAAAATCATTTTAGAGCACAAATGAGAAAACAAAGGTAAGCGCACTTACTTATCGTACAAACTATTGAGAATAACGCCGTATCTTCATACACAACACACAATTTAAAAGAACAAATATCCTAATCAAGAGATATGATAAGAATAAGCAAAACAACGAAAATTCAAAAATTTCTTATTTTACATTCCCTCTTTAGAAATGTTATGACGCCCAAAGTCAGGGGCATCAATTTCCTGCCCTGCTGCGATGATATTACGGCGCACAGCACGTGTACGCATAAAAAAATTAAACAGTGTTTCACCATCCCCTAAACGAATTGCCTGTTCTAAAAAAGCAAGCCCCTCATTAAAACGACTCAACATCTCTAAAATAGCATCTTTATTATGCAAACAAATATCTCGCCACATAACGGGATCAGAAGATGCCAAACGTGTAAAATCACGAAAACCAGAAGCGGAATAAGCAATTACTTCCGAATTTGTTACTTTTTCTAAATCACTCGCTGTCCCAACAGTATTATAGGCAATCAAATGCGGCAAATGCGAAACAATTGCCAAAACAAGATCATGATGCTTAGGCTCCATCTTTTCGACACGCGCACCACAAGCTTCCCAAAATGCTGTCAATCGTGCTACAGCCGCCGCATCACTATCCGCAAAAGGCGTTAAAATACACCAGCGATTGATAAATAAATCAGCAAAACCAGCATCCGGACCCGAATATTCCGTTCCAGCAATAGGATGCCCCGGAATAAAATGAACCGTTTTGGGCAATAAAGGCGCCATTTCTGTAATAACCAACTCTTTTGTAGAACCAACATCACTCACTATTGCCCCCTGCCTTAAATGATCATGAATGTTTTTTGCCACCTCTGCACTTGCCCCAACAGGAACAGAAATAATAACGAGATCTGCACCTTCAACAGCCTCTGCATTATCCGTTGTATAAAAATCTCCAAGTTCTAATTCGCGCGCTCTTTCCAATGTTTCTTGACGACGGGTTGCAATAGAAATTTGAATTGAAAGATTTTTCTTTTTAATCACCCTTGCCAAAGAAGATCCAATCAGACCGATCCCAATGAGCGCTATTTTTTCAAATTGAATATGGAGCATCTTTCACCTTTAAGGATTCTTTACAAATGGCAACAAAGACAGTCGTAAAAATCATAATTTTCCTGTCTGTTTATTCAAGAGTTATGCGCAAAACATTAAAAAACTACAACTAGGGAATAAAGAATAACGCAGTTTACCAATCACCACCTGCGCCAAACTGACAACAGATCATTTTACTTACAAAAACACAAAAAAATGAGTGACGAAAAATGTAACATTAAGCTCTAAACACTCACTTCATTGCTGACCAGAGCGCACCACTGAAACAAAATAAAATGCATTCTCATAAATTCTTTATCAAGACAATAACAACCTTACACAAATCTCATCAGGTTACTTTAATCTCACTAATTTACTCTCAAAAAAACGTATCAAAAGCGTAAGCAGATACCCTTCTAAATTACCACAATACATTATATTGATTGGTACAATTGGTAAATTCTATAACATCAAAACAAGTTTTGCGAGTATTGAACACACCGTAAAATAACGCATTCTCAAAAATACAGCTTCTTCAACCTCTACTTGATAATACAACAGTTTTAATTGCTGAAAATGCCTCTGTATTGTATTCAAAATAAAAAATCATAATATTTTTAAAATACTAAGCTGCCATCTGGCGTCGTGCAATAATTGTAAGTCCTAACAAAACTTGACGAATGATAGCTTCACCCAAAAGCGGATTTTTACGGCTGTCTAAAACAGCACTCTGAATTCTTTCCATTGCGTAAGAAATCTGTTCTAACTTCCAATATTTTAAAGCTTGTTCAACGGTTTTTTTCCGTTGAAAAAAAATAGGGGGCCGAGCTTGAGAAACCACCGTAAAAGGCAATTTTCCTTCAACCTCTACCTGATAACGCAATAGCTGTAATTGCTGAAAATGTCTTTGAGCTGTACTCAAAATTAAAAAAAGTGCCCCATGCACTGCTGCATGTCGGTTAAAATGCGCTTCAAAGCCTGATATATCGCCCAATAAAAGAGCATCAACGACTTCATCTTGAGAAAGAGCACTGACATCGCTTACAACAGCTTTCACATCTTCAAGAGTAATATGAACATTTGCAGCGTAAAGACAAAGCTTTTCTAATTCACCGCGTGATACAAGACGATCCGCCCCTAAATTTTCATGCAACCATCTACGTGCATCCAAAGAAAGAGTCTTCTTAAACTGCCCTAAAACCTCATCAATCAAACCGTCAAGAGAACGCATATCATCGGCAAAACAAGGTAAAGCCATTGCTTTTGATGCCGTTTCAACAGCATTGCGCAACCCTGTTCCTTTTTTTAAATCCCCTGCTTCAATGAGAATAAAACAGGCTTCTGGCGGCTTTTCAATTAAAAGCTTTAAGGCAGCAAGAAAACCTTTTTGGTTAGCAGCATTAGAAATCCATATCAAACGATCTCCCCCAAAAAGCGATAACGTACGCGCTTCATTTTCCAAACGTGCAGGATCTTTATCAATTTCAGCAGCATCCAAACGAATTGTTGAAAATGGATCTTCTATAGCTACCCGTGTAAGCTTAGCAAAACATTGTGCACGCTCACAAATAAGACCACGATCTGTCCCATAAATGAGAACAATAGGAAAAGCACGTGAAAAACGCGTTAGAAACTGATCAACTTCATGTGCTTTTTTCTGAGCCACATTATTAATCCATTAACAGTTCATCTTCATCAAGAACTTCCCCGCGAACTTTCTGAAACATACCAATTAAATCATTGACATCCAAGCCCTTACGCTCTTCATGACAGACATCCAAAATCACTTTTCCACCATGCAACATCAAAGTGCGATCTCCATAATCAAGAGCCTGACGCATAGAATGGGTCACCATGATAGTCGTTAATTTTTTCTCTTCAACGATTTTTTCAGTCAACCGCATCACAAAATCAGCCATTCCAGGATCAAGTGCTGAGGTATGTTCATCAAGCAATAAAACGTCCGCATGCGCCAATGTTGCCATCACAAGACAAACTGCTTGGCGTTGCCCACCTGATAAACTATCCATAGGATTATGAATATATGCTTCAAGACCAATGCCTAATTGAGCAATTTTCTCTCGAAAAAATTGCCGTTTCTCATGATTTAAAGCCGCACGCAAACCACGACGACTTCCTCGAAGAGCAGCAAGAGCCAAATTTTCTTCAATTGTTAAAGAACCACAACTTCCCTCTAACGAATCTTGAAAAACACAAGCAATCTTTCCAGCGCGTTCACTGACTGATTGCCTAGAAACATTTTGTCCATTAATAACCACTTTCCCTGTTGAGGGAAGCGTTGCACCCGCTAAAACACTGAGCAAGGTTGATTTACCAGCACCATTTGAACCAATAACCGTAACAAAACTACCCTGCTCAATTTTGAGGTTAATATCAATTAAAGCCTGTTTTTCCAAAGGCGTTTGCGGTTTAAATGTAACCCCAACATGAAACAACTCAATCACGTTTATGCCTCCTCCAATAGCGTGGCACAATAAGGGTTAAAACAACCAACAGCGAAGTAATCAACTGAAGATCTGTCGACGTATCAATACCAATGCCATTTGCTTCAAATGCAAATTGCACCGCCACACGATAAAGCACAGACCCCATAATACAGCTGATTATAATCCAAAAAATATTGCGCGTACGAAAAAGAGTTTCACCGATAATCACAGCTGCCAACCCAAAAACAATTGTTCCAATTCCACCGGTAATATCTGTTGCAATCGCAGTTTGAATATAAAGAGAACCACCAAGTGCCACACACGCATTGGACAGCCCCATTCCAAAGTATATCAATGCTGATGTATGAACACCTTGCGCCGTCGCCATGCGTGGATTAGCGCCCATTGCACGCATAGCAAGACCAATTTCACTTTCCAAAAAGCGCCAAATCAAAAACGCCATAACCAGCAATACAATACCAACGAAAAGAGGACGCACAAAAATATCAGATAAACCAAACATATTATAAAAGGGCGTTAACGCGGTATCAGCAAGAGCTAAATTAACATTAGCCCCTCCCATAATTCCCATAATACGAAGATTAACCGTATAAAGTGCTGACATTGTTAAAATAGAAGCTAAAAGATTCAAAATACCAAAACGCAAATTCAATAGAGCTGTTAATAAACCAGCCACCATACCTGCACAAAAAGCGCATGCCATAGCTGTCCATGCATTGAAACCCAAGAGAATCAAAACACCACAGACACAGGAACCAAGAAGAAACGATCCATCAACTGTTAAATCAGGAAAATCTAAAACCCGAAATGAAAGATAAACCCCTATAGCAACAAACGCATAAATAAGGCCTAATTCCACAGCACCAGAAAACGCAAATATATTCATGTAAAGACAATCCCCATGAAAACTTAACGTATTTTTATTGTATCAACACCCTATTAATAAAAGTTATTGAATCACCTTTGTCGCACGGTCAATAACTGCCTGCGGAATAATAATCCCTGCTTTTTGGGCTGCTTTCAAATCAATTCGAATGTCATTATTAGCCGCCTGCACAACATCAATATCACCAGGCTTTTCACCCTTTAGAATACGCACAACCAATTTCCCAGCATCAACCCCTACATCATAGAAATTCACACCTTGCGTCATAAAAGGCCCACGCCCGATAGTATTAGCATCAACAGTAAATACAGGCATATTGGCTTCCTGTGTGACCTTTATTGCGCCCTCTAAAACAGATAAAATCGTATTATCAGCAGGAATAAAAATAATATCGACCTTACCAATTAAAGCGCGTGTTGCTGCCTGAACATCTGAAGGCTTTGGTGCCGATGAAGGAACGATTTCAATTCCAGCTTTTTTTGCTACATCTTTTAACACTTTAAGTGTTGAAACAGAATTTGCTTCGGAAGCATTATAAAGATAACCAATTTTTTTCAAATCTGGTTTTACTTCTTGCAAAAGTTTAACACTTTCAGCAACATCTATACGATCCGAACTCCCTGTTACATTACCGCTAGGTTTGGTAAGCGAAGAAACTATTTTAGCTCCGATAGGATCAGAAATCGCCGCAAAGACGATAGGAATTTGTTTTGTTGCTGCAAGCATTGTTTGCGCTGAAGGCGTAGTAATAGCTACAATAACATCGGGTTTATCACCAACAAATTTACGTGCAATTTGCGTTGCTGTTGAAATATTGCCCTGTGCTGATAAAAAAGTAAGTTGAAAATTTTCACCTTGCTTATAACCATTTTCTGCAAGAACATCTTCCACACCTTTACGAACAGCATCCGCAGCAGGATGGATCATAATTTGTGTGAGTGCAACTTTAATGTGTTTAACTTGGTCATCCGCTTTTACAACACTGTTCATCATAAAAACAGTTGCAATAATAATCCCTAATATATTTATTCTCTTCAACATTATATTCCACCCCTCTCCATGTAAAAATTAAAAAAGGAATAATTTATGACTGAAGAATTTTCTAAAATCAATCTTTATTTCATTTTATCGAAACATGGACAAAATAAATCAAACTAAAATGATATTTTTTTGTTGCAATTCGTAGAAGCCTACGCCATACAGACAAGACATATATCGAATCGGTAAGCGGGTGTAGCTCAGGGGTAGAGCACAACCTTGCCAAGGTTGGGGTCGTGGGTTCGAATCCCATCGCCCGCTCCATTGAATTTTGTATTTATTCGTTCTTGTGTGGAGTTATAGCTTGTCATCGGTTGTTGTAGCTGTATGTATGTAGCTTGCCAGCAGGTTTTGTATATTTTTCCACTAGGTTTTGTACCAATTTATTTTTTTCAAAGAGTTTTTAAGGGGTTCTAAAAAGGTCCTCAAAGACCTTTCAAAGATCATTTAAAGGTCCTTTATGCGTATTGTTTCTTTTTTTATATCACAGTTAATGATGAAAAATCTCTCACGCTAATTGTAATTATTTTCAAACGAAATAAACTGTTTTCACCTATTATTTTAGAGTAAATTAAGTTTTTGGGATTTCTGGCACATCATTTGAAATACCAAAGATTATCGCAACATTGGGAGCTAAAATAGTATAGGGGGTACCCCTTTCACCTTAAAAACGTAAAAATGAGAAGCATAATAGCTTTATACACTTCATAGAGGCTTTAGACCATTCACGAACGTTATTATAAAATGGATGTGACACACCTTGAGAGAAATCTCTTTAAAATAAACATGTGAATTAACAATATAAGTGCATTCTATTTTACATGAGGAACGTAACTTCAAATCAAGATAAGGTAACATAAGGTGTTGAAACCATCATAGTGCACAATAAAATCAGACCATTTTAAATGTTTAATGGTAACATCTGCTAAACAACAGAATAAAAATTTAATTTTGAAAAGATTAAACCACACGCTACAGGTCTATTGAAACTCCGATTGTACGATCGACTATCTTCTCGCTAAAACTTAATCACTATAAATATAAAAACCTTAAAACCCGCTCTAAATCCGTAAAAGTTTCTAGATCTTGCTGTATTAAATGTTGAGGCTCCTCACGACTTCTCATCTGAAACGCCAATAATTCCATAAAGCAGTTCCATACAAAGAGAATAATGACGTTGTAATATCCGAAAAAATTCACTACATCATCTGAAAGATCATTGATAATTCCATCAGAAAGTATCAATTTCCATTTAGAAAACCCTACCCATGCCGACAAAAAACTCTGTAAATGTTAGATATCTTCAATAATTTTGGCTTATCCTGTTTTGCCACCAATATAAGAAACAGCGAATATAGTGGATCCGCCAGCTTTAATATCGCCTTGTAAAAGGTCTTTCCCTCTACTCTTTTTGCTATCAAATCCTGATTTTACAATTCCTTGCTCTCTCTTTTTTATACTCAAAATTGCCTCTGAAACAGGATAGATTAATCGTAAAAAATATATAAAAGAAGCAAATTATAACATTTTTTCTTATCCTTCTTAATACAAAATAACTGTTAAGCTACAATACGCTAACATTTATCAGTCATAAGTCCAAAACATCATATAATGACGAAACAAATTCATAGAGTGAAGATTTTTCACAATCAATCGTTGTATTAATCTTTCCATAATGCATAAAAATGATGAAGCGGCCCTCGCCCTTTCCCTACTTTTAAAGCATCTGAGGCAGTTAAAGCGCCATGCAAATAATCTTTTGCTTGTTTAACAGCGCAATCCAAAGGTTGAGTAGGTAACAGAGCTGCAATGGCAGCAGAAATGGTACACCCTGTCCCATGATCATGAGTGGTTGAAAGACGAGAGGCTTCAAGTATAACAAGGTTTTCACAATCACAATAAAGATCTGGACTAGAACAATCGTAATTTTCTGTACTATTTTTGGTAAGCGTATTCAAATGTCCCCCTTTTAACAGAACGGCATGACACCCTAGCGCCAAAAGTTGCGGACCATATTGATACATAGCCTCTAAAGACCATTGCACTTCACATCCCAATAACAGTGCAGCTTCAGGCAAATTTGGCGTGATCAAAGTTGACATCGGCACAAGAACATCACGCATAATTTCAATTGCATCAGGCTTTAAAAGAACATCACCACTTTTTGCAACCATAACCGGATCAAAAACAATGAGGCGTGCTTTATGATAAACAAGACGTTCTGCAATAGTCTGTGCAATCTGAGCATTTGCAACCATACCAATTTTAACGGCATCAACATGGATATCCTCAAAAACAGAATCAATTTGATCTGCAACAAAAGAAGCATCTAATGCCTGAAAAGAACGCACACCCTGAGTATTTTGTGCAACAACAGCTGTAACCACACTCATACCATAAGTTTTCATAGCTGAAAAAACCTTCAAATCCGCCTGCATTCCAGCGCCACCAGAAGGATCTGTTCCCGCAATAGATAAAATCCGTGGAATAAAAAGTTTATCTTTTTGTAATTCCATTAACCTCTTTCCTTCTGTTTTTAAATATCGGAAAATGAGTTACCGAAAAAATAGATGCTTGAGAAAACATAAAGAAGATGTTTTCTCATGTGAATTATATTATATATGAAGTCTTCTTATAGATATAAAATGGAAAATGTAGTGCTTATCCTTCGTTCTATTCTTTTTACGTTCGCTTTTTATACAACAACTTTCATACAAATGATTCTTTACGCTCCCGTTTATTTTTTAATGCCCCGCAAAAAGGCATGGATTGTCCCTAAAACATGGGCACGCGTTACACTCTTTTTGCAAAAATACATCGCAGGCACAAGTTATGAGATTGAAGGTTTAGAAAATCTTCCCAAAGGACCCTATATCATTGCTCCAAAGCATCAATCGGCTTGGGAAACTTTCAGTCTTGTTCCTTATTTTGATGATCCCACTCTCATTTTAAAACGTGAATTGATGTGGATTCCATTGTTTGGCTGGTATATGGCAAAAACGCAAATTATCCCCATTAACCGCACAACACCCATCAAAGCCTTAAAAATGATTATACAAAAAGCAAAAGAGAAAGTAAAACAAGGGCGCCAAATCTTGATTTTTCCCGAAGGAACACGCCGACAACCCGGTCAAGAACCAGATTATAAGTCAGGAATTGTCGCGCTCTATAATGAATTAGGACTTCAAGTTGTCCCTATTGCACACAATGCGGGTTTATATTGGCCACGCGGTAATTTTCGCCGCTATCCCGGAACAATTCGTGTCCGTATTCTTCCCCCGATAGAAGCGGGTTTAAGCAAACGTGATTTTCTAGATCAACTTGTCCAAAAAACTGAAAAAGCGTGTGATGAACTGCTTCTCTTAGCAGCTCAAGATCCTACCCCTCCTCCTATGCCACCATACGCTGTTCAGAAACTTCAAAAACTAAATCATCATGAAACAATGCACTGATTGATAAGAATAATGCATAACTTTGTATATTGAGCGGAGTATAGGGAACAAAAATATAAGAAAGATACTTCAAACTTTCTAATTTAAAATTGTAAAACACTTGTACATGATAAGAAATGATCAATGTGTAAATTTTTTTGAAAAAGAATTCTTCCTCTCTTTAAAATCATTTAAATAACATACATCTCATTGATTTATAAGGATATTTTATCGTTATTCAACTTGAATGAGAACCCTGAATACCGTAAGACTCTCTCATTTCAAATCTATTTTAGGTTGAATCAATTAGAATCATTTTCTTGCACATTACAAGCGGGGATATCTGTGTGAATAAAACGATACGAGAAAAGATTGAAATGCTTTTTACGAACCGTCTCAAGTGCCAAAGGCTATCCTAACAGGAAAGCAAGAAAAATGTATGATTATGCCGCTTCGTTTCTTCCTAAGAAACATCAATCCTCCCAAGAACCTGAAATCTTGTATAATCTTCATTATTTAAAAAGTATTTCTTGAGATACTTAAGTCATCAAACAAAATTCAAGGGGAAAATAAAAATGAGTGTTGGTTTTTATCCCACATACACAACGGATACAGCAATTAACCATCTTTTCTCCCTAACCTAGACTTAAAAGCTTTGTGTGCTACATTAAAACAATTCTAAATAACGAATAAGAGGGAACTAGATTTAAATTAATGCAACGTCTCTTCTATAATTTATTTTTTTCTGTGATTTTGAGTTTATCCAGCGCTGTTGCTCTAGCGCAGCCTTTTATTTCTGTTGATGTTACAACGGGGCATATCTTAAAACACAATCAAGCTTTTGAGCGTTGGTATCCTGCTTCCTTGACAAAATTAATGACTGCTTATGTTATTTTTCGTGCCATGAGCCGAGGGGAAATTTCACCAAAAAAACATATCACTATCAGCGAATACGCAGCAAAAGCTCCCTCATATCGTTCAGGCTATAAAGCTGGTTCTGTACTCACACTTGATACAGCCTTAAGTATTACCATGGTTAAATCTACTAATGACTTAGCCATTGCTATGAGTGAAGCCGTTGCTGGTTCACAAAAAGCTTTTGTACGTAAAATGAATAGCGAAGCTAAACGTTTAGGCATGTTTGGCACCCATTTTGCGAACGCAAGTGGTTTACCAGACCCTCAAAACTACTCTACGGCACGCGATATTGCTCTTTTAGCCGTTCAAATACGTCGAGAATTTCCACAATATTCTCATTATTTTTCTATTCCAGCCATTGATTTTGGTAATAATCGAAAAATCCAACATAACTCAAACAACCTCATTGGCCGTTTTTATGGGATAGACGGTATGAAAACAGGCTTTATTTGTGCCTCTGGTTTTAATCTTGTTGCCTCAGCCACCCGCAATAAACGTACAATTATTGCTGTCATTCTGGGTGCTAACAACATAAGTGAAAGAGAAGAAAAAGCTGCACAACTTCTTGAAATAGGATTTTTGCACCAAGGAAACCCCCAATTAACACTAGCAACATTAAAACCTTATGGGAGCAACATAACACAAGCCAACAATATGAGACAACAAACATGCACACCTGAAGCCATAAAAATGCATGCAAATTCATATGATGATCAAGGAAATATTATTCTCACCTCACCTTTTATCACTGCTCCACCTTCTTTTTCTCATCCTTTATCAGTACACCTCATTCGTACGCCACAAACACCTAAAATGACAGTAAAACCACTAAGAAAACCCTATATTCCGTATAAAAGGCACGCAAACCATTCTATAAAAAGCCATAAATCATAATCTACAATTAATTATAATACTTTGATTTATAATGATAATTAATTATTTTGTAGCTTATGTCAAAACCACAAGTATTGTAAGATTCTCTCATTTCAAATCTGTATTTGTTGAATCAATAAAAACTAGTCTCTTGCGCGCCACAAAGTGGATGAACATGTAGATAAAATAATTAAAACAAAAAATAAAAATCCTTCCTATAAGTCCTTTCAAGAACCACGAATTATCATAACATTGACGCTAAAAAGTGTATGATATACCCACCTACATCTACCTTTATAAGCGTAAAGATAGTGATACAATGGATTTCATGGGGGGTAACCATTATATCCCTCACGGACACCATTATAAATTGGTTAGACATACTGAGATATATTTTTTAAAAACAAAACTATGATTGATGATTAACATGAAAATAAAGCGCATCCCCCTCACGCTTATTACAGGTTTTTTAGGCTCTGGCAAAACAACTTTGCTTAACCGTATGCTACAAGACCCTCTTTTAACAGAATGTGCTGTTATCATCAATGAATTCGGCGAAATCAGTATTGACCACCTTCTGGTTGAAAAGGCAACAGAAGGAATTATTGAGCTTGCCAATGGCTGCTTATGCTGCAATTTACGCAGTGATCTCATCGACACATTAATTGATTTAATAAATCGCGTTCAGACAGGACAGATCAAACAACTCCATCATATTATCATTGAAACCACAGGGATGGCTGATCCCGCCCCTATTTTACAAATACTTTTAAGCCACCCGTTATTTATTCAAACATTGTCCATAAATGCTGTTCTTGCAACATTTGATACATTAAGCCCACTTTCCATATGTGAGCGCTATCCTGAAATATATAAACAATTAATATTTGCTGATAAAATTATTCTCACCAAAACAGATCTTAGAGACCCACAAACGCTTTCAGATACACTCCTTAGCACACTTAAAACAATGAATCCTACAGTGCAAATCATTGACGCCCATTCTGAAGATTTCTGTTCAAATCTATTAATAAATAACTCATTATGGGATGAAAGAGTAGAAAATACAAAACTTAAACAAAATCTTACGACTACCCCGCATGATCATACGCCCCATAAAACCATTCGTACCTTTTCACTAAACTGTGAGGGTCCTGTTGATTACGCCACAATTGAAGCTTTTTTAGATCTCCTACAAGAGCGTTATGGTACAAAATTATTACGTATTAAAGCCATTATCGCATTGCGTGATGACCCTTATCGCCCACTTGTACTCCACGGCGTACAAACATTTTTTCACCCTCCCATAAGATTGCCAGCATGGCCAAAAGGAATAAAACAAACACGTTTCGTCATCATTGCCGATGGTGTTGAAAAAGAAGCAATACAAAAGCTTCTCAATGCTTTTTTTAATAAACCAGCAATAGATACTGCAGACAAAACAGCTCTCTTAGAAAATCCTCTGGTCATTCCAGGAATAAAATTTTAATTTTTTCTCCCCTTCAATGATATAACATTAAATTCATTTGGCACCACCATCTTTATGCTTTTAAAGGAGCAAACGGGCACCATTACACACTTTGCTAATTCCCAATGTTGAAATAGCTCCTGGCACCTGAGATGGTTTGTAAAAAGCATTTTAGTCTTTCGTGCACAGTTTCACCCACGCAGTTATCCCGCTTGTAACGTGCAAACAAATGGTTTTAATTTATTCAACATGGAACAGCTTTGAAATGAGAGAACTTACGGTATTCAGGGTTCTAATTCAAGTTAAATAACACTAAATTATCTTTATAATCAATATGTTATAAATTTATAAAAACCTTTCATAAATATTCCTATTCAAGTTTATTAACATAATGGAATAAAAAATAAGAAAATACACATTTTTAACAATGCTTTCTGCACAATAATGCCTCTCATAAAATTATTCGTACCTTTTCACTGAGCGGCAAAATCCCCATAGACTACCACAATTGAAACTTTTTAGCTCTCTTATAAAATCACATGCCGCAAAATAACTATCTATTAAAACACTCCAGCGCTAACATATTACCCTTATCTGTAAAATCGTCGCCCTCACACAAAATAGAACACCATTGTATCATGAATTCACGCACTCGTTTAAAAACACCGTCTCTCAATACGCATTATTTCTATTTCAAGACGCTACCCATAAATAATATAATACAAAATTCTCCATGAAATGTATAAGGCCCATTCTCCATCTTTACTCTATAAATATGTAAACTGATCGCCTCATACTTTTGCCAGTTAAAAATGTTTTGAAAAAACTTGGCACTTTAGAGTACTCATGAGAACTATCTGTACTCCTTTCTTTAAGAGTTTTATTCACATGCCAATCCAATTTTATGGCGTGCAAAAAATGGTTTCGATTGATTCACCATAAACAAATTTTAAGATAAAAGGATCTTATGATATTTAGTCCCTAATTCAAACTGAAAAATTATAAACTATCATTATAAATCAAATTGTTATGATAAAAATTTTCAATATCCATCAATCTGTAAACAGATTGTTTTCTCTCTAAATGCGCTTTATCTGCAAACCACTTCATGTGATTCATTTCACAGACAGATTGGCCAAATTCTTGGTTCTAAAATATTCTGCTCAACTCTATATTTATTCAAGCTAATTGAAATCAAAATCCCTGTTAAGAAAAAAACCAAAATCAGACAGAGGCAATATCGCATTTTAAAATATGTGAATGTATCTTATATAACAGCACGACAAGACAATATTTTACAGCATAAAAGAATAAAACTCTTTGAAAGAAATAAAAAGAGAGGTGCATTTTATGTTAACTTACTCTTCACTAAAAACGAAGATTGACACCAGTGCCGATGTGCAAACAATCCAACTTCTTTGAGAAAATTCCTCTTGGCTTCCCACTTCATCTGATTTACTTACATAAGGCTCTATGAAAAAACTCTGCGCTTTAAAATATTGACTACTCACTTAAACACCTTATGTGCAAAGTTTTTGCATATCCTGTATCGCCATTATTAAGTGATAGTGTTACAGTGCAATAGAATACAATAATACTCACGGCATTCGAGAAACTGAAGTTTTATCAATATCGCGATTAAAAACGTAACGTTTTCCATAAACCTCAACAGTTGGAGGTTGACGATTTTTTTCAAAAAAATCATAACCTTTCTTAAGCATAACCCAGAATTGATAATGAGGATCCTTGCTATGACGTGACATATTATCCTCGGTCATGCGGAAAGGAAAAGCCTGTAACTGAAACTCTCTTTGTCCTCCTTTAAAAGCATCCCGTGCAAACGCATAAATCTGAGCCATGTTCTTATCACTCATAGAATAACAACCTGCGGAAAAGCAAGAACCATGCACCATAAGATTGCTTCCTGTGCGACCATTTTCTTGATCATAAAGGTTAGGAAATCCTATATTAAAAGAAAGATAATATTTTGAATAAGGATTCATTTGGTTTGCGCTAATAGTATAAAAACCCTCTGGTGTCTGAAGATCCCCTTCTTTATATTTAGGTCCAAGCTTACCAGACCATTTGCAAATACCATAGCGAGCAACCAAGATAAAAGGTCCTGAACGAGATTGTTTCCAAACTTCAGCAAGATTTTCTTCCTTGAAAAATCGCATTACAATTGGTGCATAAGGATCAATATCGTACAAAGCCATTCTATTCTGGATTTCTTGCGGCAACGGCTGCTCAACCTTAGCACGAATAGAAGCTGGTAATCTTCCTTCACATGCTGTCAATATTCCCATTACAAACAACATGCACACAGCGAGGAATCTGCTAAATGTCATCGAATAAAACTCCAATCCAACACCCCTCACAAAAAATAACCTATGTTAGAGATCGACCAATTTGAAGATATTTTTCCCTTCGCTCTTGTTTAAGAGTTTCCCCATCTTTTCCCGCCATAGCTTTTAAAGCCTCTGAAATAACATCACCCGTTGCATCAATGACAATCTCTTTGCCACGATGCGCTCCCCCTAAAGGTTCCGAAATAATGCCATCAATAATCTTTAAGCGATACAAATCTTGAGCGGTAATACGCATATTCATTGCAGCATCTTTCGCACGAGCTGGATCACGCCATAAGATAGAAGCTGCTCCTTCTGGTGAAATAACAGAGTAAATTGCGTGCTCCAACATATAAACTTTGTTGGCAGCCGCGATTGCTATCGCCCCTCCAGAACCGCCTTCTCCAATAACAACAGAAACGACAGGAACTTTCAAACGCAAAGTTGTAGCTGTTGATTGGGCAATTGCTTCTGCCTGCCCCCGTTCTTCAGCACTTACCCCAGGATAAGCGCCTGCCGTATCAACAAAAGTGAGAAGTGGCAAACCAAAACGATCAGCCATTTCCATAATACGTACAGCTTTACGATAGCCTTCTGGACGAGCAGAACCAAAATTATAGCGCAAACGTGTTTGCGTGTCATAACCTTTCTCTTGACCGATATAAGCAACAGCCTCACCTTTAAAGCGTGCAAACCCCGCTTGAATAGCTTCATCTTCAGCAAACTTACGATCTCCGGCCAAAGGCGTAACGTCACTCAATAAGCGTTTAGAATAGTCCATAAAATGGGGACGATCCGGATGACGAGCGACTTGTGTTTTTTGCCACGGCGATAATTTTTTATAAATATCGCGCAACGCTGTTTGGGAACGCGTTTCAAGACGAGCAATCTCATCGCTCATATCAAAACTGCCTTTTTCCTGAGAAATTTTTTTTAATTCAAGAATTTTCCCGTCAAGATCAGCAACTGGTTTTTCAAAATCAAGATAATTATACATTTGTGTCAACTCATTCAGTGTCACTTATACACTTATAATTTGCTTTATAAAGTCTTTTTCAAAAACATCACCTTTTCTTTAACGAGCCTTTTGCTCATCGGCAAGTGGGTGATGCTCATTGACTAAACGATAAAGTCCCTCTTCCAACACATGGGTATAAATTTGAGTGGTAGCAATATCAGAATGACCTAACAAATGTTGAACAGCACGCAAATCAGCACCATTTTGCAAAAGATGACTAGCAAAAGCATGACGCAACACATGGGGAGAAAAGCTATCACTTTCTATTCCTGCTCTTCTAGCGAGATTTTTCAACTCCCGCGCAACGACTTGACGAGCAATATATCCTGTCTCGGAATGCGCAGGAAAAAGATAAGAACTCGTAGCATCCTTTCCCTGATCACGCAAGTTTAACCACTGTGAAAGAACTTGGCATGCTTTTTTTGATAACAGCACCATTCGTTCTTTTTTGCCCTTACCACGAACCAAAACGCTGTACTCCTTCCTTCGAACAGACTGAACCGGCAGACTCACCAATTCACTGATGCGTAACCCCGTTGCATACAGCATTTCAATCAATAGCTGAAGACGCAGTGCACGGAAATACCCTTTGGACCCATAGTCTGCTTGATTGACTTCTAACTCCGCAAAATCAAGCAATTTTATCACTGCATCTTCACTCATGATTTTTGGCAAAGGACGCCCCTGACGAGGTGCGTCAATATCATGAGAGGGATCATCTGCTCTCAACCCTTCAGCATAAAGAAATTGATAAAACTGACGCAAAGTCGATAAACGGCGCGCTTGCGATGATGCCGCAAAACCAAAAGTATGCATAAGTGACAAAAGAGTAATTAAGTCTTCTTTTTGTGCTGAAAAAAGCGAGACAGAGTGTGAAGATAATTCGTCTTGTGCCCACTGTAAATCATGCTGATAAGCCGCAAGCGTATGAGGTGAAGCTCCTCTCTCCGCACTCATCATCTCAAGAAAATGATCTATCACAGCACCACTTTTCATTTCATTGATTCGCTTCCGTAGAAAGATTCCATGAATCCAAGGGAACATCGATGTACATATCCACAGTTACTGGTTCAACCCAAACTACAAGAGCACCCATTATAATAAAAAGGACAGAAAGCAAAATGAAAAGAATCATCAAAAATCTGGTCAATGTTGGCATAAGACAATAACCTATCCAAAAATATTCTATCTCGTATTATGCCTTACAAAGATTAACAGGAATTGACTTTAAGATGGATAAATGCCGAAATAAAGTTATGAAAAGCAATCGACCAAAACGCGTCCCCATAACACAAATAAAGAATCAGCTCTTATCGTCCCTTGATAAAAGAGCACTTGTCCTTGTTGGTCTTATGGGGGCAGGCAAATCAGTGATCGGAAAACGCGTCGCCACCATGCTCCGTTTACCTTTTTATGATTCTGACCAAGAAATTGAAAAAGCTGCACAAATGACAATCACGGAACTCTTTGAAATTTATGGTGAATCCGAATTTCGTTCTCTTGAACAGCGTGTTATTCTAAACCTCATGAAAAAAAGGCCCCTTGTTTTAGCAACAGGTGGTGGTGCCTACATAAATGAAAATATCCGAAAAGCCATTCACAAAAATGGTATATCCATATGGCTAAAAGTCGATCTTGATATCCTCATGCAACGTGTCTCAAAGCACCCAACACGTCCCCTGCTTCAAACAGCCAATCCTAAAGAAACCATGCAAAAACTCATGGAACAGCGTTATCCTATCTATGCAAAGGCAAACTTAACAATTAACAGTCATAAAGAAAGCCGTCATACCGTAGCACAAAATGTTATACGATCCGTACAGCACTACCTATACACAGAAATTAACAATAGGGATAACCAGCATGCAAACCAAAACCGTCACTGTTAAACTGGACAAACACTGTTACGATATCATCATTGGTCCGGGTCTTATTACACAAGCTGCTTCACAAATTAAACATGCTCTTAACAAAAAAGATCCTCATCAAACGCGCTTGGCACTTGTTACAGATACAAATGTTGCTTCCCTTCATTTGGAGATATTGCAAGCAGAATTAACAAAAAATAAAATTCATACTGTCCCTATTATTGTAGAAGCAGGAGAACAATCAAAATCATTTTCAACCCTGCAAGTTGTCATCGATCAAATTCTTGCTGCGCGTTTAGAAAGAGGCGACTGTGTTATTGCTTTTGGCGGTGGTGTCATTGGTGATCTAGCAGGATTTGCGGCAAGTATAATCCGCCGTGGCATGAACTTCATTCAAATGCCCACAACGCTTCTTGCACAAATTGATTCTTCTGTTGGTGGAAAAACGGGAATCAATAGCCAATATGGCAAAAATCTTATTGGTGCCTTTTATCAACCACAATGCGTTATTGCTGACACGTGTCTTCTTGATACCCTGCCACCGCGCGAATTTCGCGCTGGCTACGCAGAAATAGTAAAATACGGTCTCATTAACCAACCTGACTTTTTTGAGTGGCTTGAAAAAAATGGGCAAAAAATTTTCTCTAATGGCCCAATACGAACAGAAGCCATTGTTCGCTCATGCCAATTTAAAGCTGCCATTGTAGCACGTGACGAACATGAGAAAGGAGAGCGCGCACTCTTAAATCTCGGCCATACATTTGGACACATGCTTGAAACAGCAACCGCTTATGACTCCAACCGTTTAATCCATGGCGAAAGTGTAGCAATTGGGATGATTCTAGCTCATCAATTCTCTGCTCAATTAAATTTAATAAGCCCCACGCTTACACAACGCATTGAAGCGCACCTTAAAGCAATAGGATTACCTACACAATTAAAGGATATCCCAGGGTGTCTACCAGATGCTGAAACTTTAATGACTCTCATTGCCCAAGATAAAAAAGTTTCGCAAAACAATTTGACTTTCATCTTAACACGCGGACTTGGCCAATCATTTATTGCAAAAAATGTTTCACCAGATGCAGTTTTATCCTTTTTGGAACAAAAATTAACAGAAATTCGTTAATTCATATTGAATATAATTGATTCGTTTTTATACTTCTATTAAAGATTAACATGATGATGTCTGCGTAGCTCAGTAGGATAGAGCACAGGATTCCTAAAGAAATTGGGCACTTTGAGAAGAAATCCTCAAAGTGAATCTGCTCAAATTCGGGGAAAGCTTCATGGGCGACTATATGCCAATCCCGAGCCAAGTCTCTCTTCAAATGAGAGAAAGGTGTAGAGACTGAACGGGCAGCACCTA
Organism: Bartonella sp. TT110JLCBS; assembly: GCF_042193405.1. Lineage (NCBI taxonomy): Bacteria > Pseudomonadati > Pseudomonadota > Alphaproteobacteria > Hyphomicrobiales > Bartonellaceae > Bartonella > Bartonella sp. TT110JLCBS. The sequence continues at coordinate 153,776 of NZ_JBHILT010000002.1, read as the reverse complement.
AAGAGCAAAAGCTTCAAGGTGAAGAGACAGTCCAGACCACAAACAGCCGATAAGGCTGGCGGTGAAAATCGAAGTGGTATGAATCCTGGGGTCGCAGGTTCGAATCCTGCCGTAGACACCATCGTATCAGTCAAATTATTCTTTGTGCACAATATTAGGAATATAGGGAAGCATCATGAAAAAAACTTTGCACATTTTAGGATTTTTCACCGCTTTAAGTTTATCACTCTTCAGCTCAAACAATAGCTTAGCTGGTTCTTTAATCATTGAAGTACCAGACAATCCAGAGCCCAAAACAGAGACCATTACCTATCAGTGTGAAACTGGAGCAGGTAAAGAGCGCGTTGAGGCAGTCTATCTTAATGCTGACAATATTTCGTTGGTTGATTTCAAATGGAATGGTGATCGTGTCATTGCTGCTAATGTCATCGCTGCGACAGGAGCAAAATTTGCAGGAGCTCAGTATATCTGGTGGGAGAAGAACAAAGAAGTCACGCTTTATGACTTGGCTAAGGATCCAGAAGAAAAAAAACCTATCCTCTGTAAAGATGAGTCAACATTATTATTTTAAATAACACGGGAAATATTATGAAAAAAATTTCTTTTACTAAACAATTTTTCATTACTTTAAGTGTGCTCCTCCTCGGTTCAATTAATGCATTAGCAAGTTCTTTAGTCATTGAAGTACCAGATGATCCAGAACCAACAACAGAGACCGTCTCCTATCAATGCGATATGGGAACAAGCAAAGAGTATGTTGAAGCAACTTATTATAATGCTGGCAATATTGCGCTTGTTGATTTAAAATGGAACGGTAAGCGCATCGTTGGTTCTAATGTAATTTCCGCTTCTGGAGGAAAATATGTGGGTGGACAATACATTTGGTGGATAACTAAAAATGAAGCCATATTTTACGATCTTATTAATGATCCAAAAGAAGAAAAGCCCATCCACTGTGTAGAAGAAAAAAGCACAGAATAAGGAAGATTCTTACATTTCAAGAACCGCGCTGGCTCTCATCTCTTGATGTTCCTTCTGACGTGGGTAGTTTTTCCTCCGTCTGGTGTAATAAAAGAGCCAGCGGTTTTTCTGATTGTTTTTCTGAATGATGCCGATAAGCTGCTGTATGTGAAAGCAACATAGAAGCTACCGGTGCTGTTAAAAACAAAAAAAACATCAGCAACACTTCATGAAAAACAAAATAATGGTCCACAAATATTGAATAAAGAAATGAAGAAATAAGAATACTACCAACGCCCCAACTCGTACAGACTGAAAGCATATGCAAACGCTTATAAAAATTAGAAAAACGCACCAAACCTATCGTTGCGATCAATGTCAATCCAGACCCTAATATTAAGAAAACTGTGATAGCAATAGCAACCACAAGCGATACATCATCTTTCATTCAATAATCTCCCCTCGCATGAGAAATTTCGCCAAAGCAATACTCGAGACAGAACCCAACAACCCAATAATAAGAGCTGCGACAAAATAAGTGGTTGTTCCTGAACGAATATCGAATGTAAGAAACAAAAGAATAGTGCTTATATAAAGGGCATCCAAACCCACAATCCGGTCCTGCGCCCGTGGACCACGAATCAACCGAAACAGCGCGAAAATCACCGCTAAACTTAAAAAAAACTGTGAAAAGAAAAGCCCCCAATAAAGAATCACCATACTCATAAAAAAATCTCCAAAAGCAATTGCTCATACCGTTGTTTGATCAACTGTTTGTAATCATATCCATTTTTTAAATTTAAGACATGAAGCAAAAGTTCACCCTTTTTACTATTATAGGCAACCCAAGCAGTTCCAGGGGTTGCTGAAAGGATGCATGCTAAAATAGCCAAAGCAGTGCGATTATGAAGCAGAAGAGGTACTACAATAAAACCAGATTTCTGCTCTCGAGACCTTTTTGTTAAAACAAACCAAGCCACCGAAACATTCGAGAATATAGAATCTATAAATACTCGAAAAACGAGACGAAAAACCGCACTCCAGCTTTTAATAACAACCTTCTCCGGCTCCAGAAGCCGTATCATCCAACCACAAAACAAAGCGGTTAAAATCCCTAAAAGCAATTGCCCTAAACTAAAACCATTTAAAATAAGCCACATAAGGACAATGACACCACTGAAAAAAGGGGAAGGACAAAAACGATTCATTTACTTATCTCCCTATTTTCGAGAGAAAAATCCGTTAAAACGCTCCCAATATAGTTTTGAGGTTCATACAAAGTCTTAGCAGTTTCAGACATATAATGACTAACAGGACTAGCTACAATTGTTATAAGAAAACACAAAGCAAGGAGAACGGCAATAGGCGCAAATTCTATCACTTGTACACGGGGAATACGCCCTTCAAGAGAAACCCAAAAAGTCCGGATACCCGTTCGTGTTAATGCAATCAAAGCCGCAAAACCAGAGAGGGTGACAAAAACTACAAAAAGCCAATCTTGGTAAACCGGAAGAGAAGCAGAAAAATCCTCTCTACTGTGGTTTAAAATTGCCATGAACATCATAAATTTAGCAACAAAACCAGAAAAAGGCGGCAATCCAATAATCAAAATGGCACAGATACCAAAACAAGCTCCAAGAATTGCCAAGGTTACCGGAAAATAGATGCCAACTTCATCTTCTTCCTCCTCTTCATCGTCACCATACACCTCCATTGTGACAGCAAGAACATTAGCAGCCACATCTTGACAGCGTTCAACCAACTCTACCAAAAGAAAAAAAGCTCCCAGTGCTAAAGTTGAAGAAACAATATAAAAAAGTGCGCCTGCTGTCAGTGCTGCATTGCCTATCCCTATCGCAGCCAACAATGTACCAGAAGAGACAAGGACACTATAAGCTGCCAAACGCACCAAAACCTGGCTCGCCAATACCCCAATAAAACCAACAATCATAGTGGCAAGCCCACCATAAAACAAAACCGTATGACCAAAATGGTTAAAGTATTCACTTTCAGGACCAAACCATAGCAACGTTAAACGTAAAATAATATAAATACCAACCTTGCTCAAAAGTGCAAAAGAAGCTCCAACGGGCGCTGCTGCTGCACTGTAAGTTGGCACCAACCAAAAATTAAGCGGCCACATACCCGCTTTAAGCAAAAAAGCAATACCTAAAAATGCAATACCTATTTCGAACAAAACAATATCTGTAGAAGATATATATTTTATTTTAACAGCCAAATCGGCCATATTAAGAGTACCAACGACTCCATAAATGAGCGCTATACCAACTAAAAAAAATAATGAAGCAACAAGATTAACCACGACATAATGCAACCCTGCGCGCACGCGTGTCTGACCAGAACCATGCAAAGCAAGCCCATAGGAAGCCGTTAACATAACTTCAAAAAACACAAATAAATTAAATAAATCGCCGGTCAAAAAAGCACCATTTATCCCCACCATAAAAAATTGCATCAGTGACTGAAAATGAGAACCCGCTTTGTACCAATGAGCCCGCGCAAAAACCAACACGCTAGTCAGCAACAAGCTGGAAAGTAAAAGCATCATAGCGCTTAAGCGATCAAGGACTAAAACAATTCCAAAAGAAGAAGGCCAGTTACCAAGTCGATAAACATCGCAAGCCGGTGCTATTTCAAGAGTACGTATAATCAATAAAATGGCAGTAACGACCAACATTCCCGCAGAAGAAAGACTGATGAATGATTTCAGTTTTGCACGACGTTCATCATAAAAAAGAAGAAGTGCTCCAGTGATTAACGGCAAAAGAATAGGCAAAATAAGGAGATGATGCACCCCTACTTCCATTACTGCACCTCACGTCCATCAACGTGATCAGAACCCGTTAAACCACGTGACACCAACAAGATAACTAAAAATAAAGCTGTTGTTGCAAAACCAATCACAATCGCAGTTAAAACCAAGGCTTGTGGGAGAGGATCGATATAATTATCTGGATTAATAACAGTGGTAGGATCAACAATTGGAGCAGCATTACTACGCAGTCTACTCATTGAAAATATAAAAAGATTAACCCCATAGGAGATCAAGGACAAACCAAGAATGACTTGAAAAGTACGTGGACGCAAAACAAGCCAAATACCTGATCCGATAAAAACACCGATACCCAAAGAAAGAACAATTTCCATTAATTTTCCTTCTCTTTTAAAATAGGTCTCTTACCGATTCGGTAACTCCGAATTGACTGGTGTGCAAGTGCAATTAAAATGAGAACAGTTGCTCCTAACACAAGAGAAAGCACACCAAAATCAAACAAAAAAGCAGATGCCATGGGAACTTTTCCAATTAACGGAAGATGAATATATCGAAAAAAGGATGTTAAAAAAGGATATCCAAAAAACCAAGAGCCCATCCCCGTTACGACTGACAACAATAAGCCAAAGCCTATCCAACGCAAAGGTAAAACTCTCAAATGCGTTTCCACCCACCGAATATCGCGTGCAAGATATTGTAAAATAAACCCTATTGCCAAAGTAATACCACCGACAAATCCACCTCCTGGCAGATCATGCCCTCGCATGAATAAATAAATAGCAAAAGCGATAATAATCGGAAAGAGCCAACCCATAATAACAGCAGGAACAGCTAAATAATTCAATACTGTATCTCCCACATTTCGATTAGGCTGTGCTATATCAAAGGCTTTCTGGATACGTTGTTGAAAAGGCGCATCAATACTCTCAGGCGCAGGACGAAAACGTCGTAAGAGGGCAAAAACAGTAAGGGAAACAACACCCAAAACCACAATTTCTCCCATGGTATCAAAACCACGGAAATCAACCAATAACACATTCACAACATTGCGACCACCAGCATCTGAGTAAGCATGTGTTAGAAAAAAATCAGAAATCGTTGTGCCTTGAGGACGTGTCATCACTGCAAAAGAAAGCCATGCTACACCAGCACCTCCTACAAGGGATATGATGAAATCACGGAAACGACGCAAGCGAACCCAAAAATGAACAGCAGCTGGCCCAGGGTCATGCAAACGTTTAGGCAACCACCGTAAACCAAGCAATAATAAAACGACTGTAACAACCTCAACAACCAATTGTGTTATTGCTAAATCAGGAGCAGAAAGCCATAAAAAGGTTGCACAAGTCATCAAACCAGCTCCCCCTAAAAGCATAAGTGAAGCAAGACGATGAAACTTTGCTCTCCAAGCAACTAAAAGCGCACATAATCCGCCAACCAGCCAAAGAGCGAGAAAAGGAATATCAAGTGGAAAAAGCGGTAATGTCCCCACTGGAATGAAACCATCGCACCAAAGTAAAAGACCAACAAAGGCAAAACAGACCCAAAAAATCCAATGCAATTGGATCTGCAAACGGCGTGTTGACAAAGCAGATTCCACCGCACGGGCCCATTTCCAAGAAATAATTACGAGAATGCGTTCAAAAATACGCGGTCCTTTTAAGTGACGGAAAAAAGGAGCTCCATCATCACAGGATAAAAAATAACGATGCCCAACAGCATAGAGCAATCCGCCCCCTAATAATGCAACAAAGCTCATCACTAATGGAGTGTTAAACCCATGCCAAACAGCCAAACTATAAGGAATTGTCATTGGTCCTAAAACAGACACGACCGCATTATCTAAAATAGGTCCTATTGTTAAATTAGGGAAAATACCAACCGCTAAACAAATAAACACCAAAAGCTCCATTGGTAAACGCATAAAATGCGGTGGTTCATGGGGAGTCTTGGGTAAATTGTCAGGCTTTGGTCCTAAAAAAACACCGTGAATAAAGCGTATAGAATAGGTCACACTAAACAGACTAGCTAGCGTTGCCACATAAGGCGCAATCCAATCGAGCCATGATTCCATATGCGTTTCAACAGCTTCAGCAAAAAACATCTCTTTCGATAAAAAACCATTCAACAAAGGAACCCCAGCCATCGCTGCACTCGCAACTAAAGCAAGAGTCGCTGTAATAGGCATAGAACGATAAAGCCCTGACAGTTTACGCATATCACGTGTTCCCGTCTCGTGATCAATAATGCCAGCAGCCATAAATAAAGAAGCTTTAAAAGTAGCATGATTGGCCATATGAAAGATCGCCGCAACACATGCAAGTGGACTACCAAGACTTAAAAGTGTTGTAATTAATCCAAGATGACTAATAGTCGAGTAAGCAAGCAGTCCTTTCAAGTCTTGCTGAAACATGGAAAAATAGGCACCTAGAAGAAGAGTTGAGAGACCTGAAAAGCCAACCAGCCAAAACCAAGATTCTGTTCCAGAAAGCACAGGCCATAAACGAACAAGCAAAAACAATCCCGCTTTTACCATTGTTGCCGAATGCAAATAAGCCGATACGGGAGTTGGAGCAGCCATCGCGTTAGGTAGCCAAAAATGAAAGGGAAATTGCGCGCTTTTTGTTAACCCTCCCAATAAAATACAAATAAGGATAGGACTATAAAGAGAACTTGACCGGATCATATCTCCAGACTGCAGCACCTTATCCAAATCAAAACTGCCAACAGTATACCCAATCAATAAAACTCCAATAAAAAGGGCAAAGCCGCCAAAACCTGTGATCGTTAGAGCCATACGCGCACCCTCACGCGCACTTGCATTATGGTACCAATAGCCGATTAACAAAAAAGAAAAAATACTGGTGAGTTCCCAGAAAACAACCAAAAAGACGAGATTACCTGATAAAACTATTCCTATCATTGATCCCATAAAGGCCAAAAAAAAGGAAAAAAAACGAGGTACAGAATCCGCTGGATCCATGTAATAACGTGAATAAATGACAACAAGCAGCCCAATCCCTGTAATGAGCAAGCAAAAAAGCCACGACAAACCATCTATACGAAGAATCAAATCGCTTCCCCATTCTGGAAGCCAAGAAATATCTAAACGCACTATGTGGTTTCCGCGAACTTCCGGATAAAGCATTATTGTAAAAATAAGACAGAAAAGCGCGACAATCCCAGCAAACCAGGCTTCATTATTTTTTGCTGTCGAACGAAAAAAGCCAATGACAGCACTTCCACCAAAGGGAAGCAAAACGAGCAATACCAACATTGCTTCCCGTGTTGTCATTCTTTAAACTCCATTTTGCCTTAATATTTTGTCATCGACAAAACAAAAACTTATATTCTCACCCCCCATTCCACACTTAATGATAATAAGATTTAATAAAACTTAAAAGCATTTAAAATTTTAAAAAAAACAATGCTGGCATGAAAATACTGCGCACCACACAAGTCTTCTCTTTATTGTAAGAACAATAACGCCCACGACAAGAAGCAATTAAAATTTTATTTAATTTCTATCCTTTAAAAAAGCGTGATAAACACTGTTTACGAGGTCCATGAAAAGGCTGGAAACTATTATCTTTTTTATTATAAGAGCGATAACGCGCGCGGCAAGATTCAATATGCTGGAAAAACATCCATGGCTCTTTTTTTTCCAATTTTTCTGAAGAAGAAGCTAAAAACTCTCTTTTGGTATCTGATACAACTTTTAATGATGCGCCTTTTGTGCTTAAGTGCGAAGATGTAACAAATGCCGCTTCAGGATACCACCAGTTATCACTGTATTTACGATAACCACGCCGATAATGACGATAACCTTTGAAACCATTAAGTTCTCTACGCCCCGTAAAAATCAAAGGCACCGAACTATCTTGAACAGAAGTCTGCATAACCAGTTTTGCTTTAGCATCACTTCTATTTTGCCCCCAATTAACAAGAGTGGTTGTTATAATGAAAAAACTGCTAACAAATACAAAAGCTAAAGCATAAGATATTTTTTTTTTCATACTCATAACAAAAAACTCAACATAATAAACAATAGTAATTACAGAAAGCCTTTCTCTTGCTAGACAGAAAAAGATTCTTTTCTTAAGACTCTTTTTTCTTGAGACATTCTGTTACTCTTTGTACTAAACGTTGATCTTGGCAATAAGATCCTTCAAAAAAGAATGAATAAATGATGATAAAAACCCCCTATTATCTTATAGACAAATCGAAACTCATCAAAAACATGCAAACGATTTCTCGTTTACGGGAAATGTCCGGAGCTAAAATTTTACTTGCTTTGAAATGTTTTGCCACATGGAGTGTTTTTGATTTAATGTCTGAGTTCATGGATGGAACCACATCATCATCCCTTTATGAACTGCGTTTAGGAAGAGAAAAATTTGGCAAAGAAACCCATGCTTATTCAGTGGCTTGGGCAGATGATGAAATTGATGAAGCCTGTGGTTATGCAGATAAAATCATCTTTAATTCCATCCAACAGCTTCAACGCTTTTCTGATGCAACAAAAACCATTCAAAGAGGTTTAAGGTTAAATCCAGGAATCAGCGCATCAAATTTTGATCTTGCTAACCCCTCTCGCCCTTTTAGCCGCTTAGGAGAAACAAACCAAAGCGCTATCAAAGAAGTTCTGCCTCTTATCAACGGATTGATGATCCATAACAATTGTGAAAATGCTGACTTTAATCTTTTTAACCAAATGCTTGGGTATATGGAAGAAAAATTTGCAGAACTTTTTTCTGCTGTTGACTGGATAAGCCTTGGCGGCGGAATCCATTTTACGGCTGAGAATTATCCTCTAGAAGCTTTCGCAAAACGCTTAAAACAATTTTCTAAAACTCATAGTGTCACTCTTTTTCTAGAACCAGGAGAAGCTGCTATTACTAAAAGCACCACATTAGAAGTCAGTGTTCTTGACACATTGTATAATGAAAAGAATCTAGCCATCGTTGATAGCTCAATTGAAGCACATATGCTTGATCTTCTCATTTATCGTGAAAGTGCTAAATTAGAACCCAATCAAGGACCACACGAAATTATGATTTGTGGAAAATCTTGTCTTGCCGGCGATATTTTTGGAACATTTCAATTTCAAAAACCTCTTAAAATAGGCGATAGACTGTCTTTTCAGGATGCAGCAGGTTATACAATGGTCAAGAAAAACTGGTTTAATGGCGTTACAATGCCTGCTATTGTTCTCAAAGAGTGCGATGGTACATTAATACTTCAACGCCAATTCAGCTATAACGACTATCAGGAAAGCCTTTCATAAAGATCAACCATAAAAACGTCATACAACAGTATTAAAAAGGAGATGAACCTACAATGAAAAAAAATGTTCTCATTATTGGTGCTGGAGGTGTTGCACAAGTTGTTGCACACAAATGTGCTCAAAACAATGATATTTTTGGTGAAATTCATATTGCTTCACGAACACTCAAAAAATGTGAAGCCATCATTGCTTCTATTAAAGAAAAAAACACAATGAAAGAGCAAGGTGTTCTCAAAAGCCATTCGCTCAATGCCATGAATGTAGAAGAAACTATAAAGCTCATCCAAAAGACCAAATGTGAAATTGTCATTAATGTTGGTTCTGCCTTTCTTAATATGTCTGTTCTTTCAGCTTGTATTGAAACCAAATGCGCTTATATCGATACCGCAATTCATGAAGACCCATTGAAAATTTGTGAAACACCTCCTTGGTATAGCAATTATGAATGGCCTCGGCGTCAAGAATGTGAAAAAGCTGGTATAACCGCTATTTTAGGAGCAGGTTTTGACCCAGGTGTAGTGAATGCTTATGCGGCATTAGCGCGCGATGATTATTTTGATAAAATCACAGATATTGATATTATCGATATTAATGCCGGAAATCATGGACGTTGGTTTGCTACAAATTTTGATCCAGAAATTAACTTCCGTGAATTTACAGGACAAGTATGGTCATGGCAAAATAAAAAATGGACTTCCAATAAAATGTTTGAAATCAGCCATGAATGGGATCTTCCCGTTGTGGGAAAACAAAAAGCCTATATGACAGGACATGATGAAATTCATTCACTTTCCAAAAATCTTGATGTAGAGAATGTCCGTTTCTGGATGGGATTTAGTGATCGTTATATCACTGTTTTTACGGTTCTAAAAAATCTCGGACTCTTATCCGAACAACCAATTAAAACGGCAGAAGGTCAAGAAGTTGTGCCCTTGAAAGTCGTAAAGGCCGTCTTACCTGACCCTTCCTCTCTTGCCCAAAACTACACAGGAAAAACCTGTATTGGGGATCTTATTAAAGGCGAAAAAGATGGAAACCCGAGAGAAATTTTTATCTATAACATAGCCGATCACAAACAAGCTTTTCATGAAACTGGAGCACAAGGCATTTCCTATACAGCTGGCGTACCAGCAGCCGCAACAGCCCTTCTTATTGCCACAGGCGAATGGGATGTTAAAACTATGGTCAATGTAGAGGAATTACCACCCCACCCTTTCCTTAAATATCTTGATCATATGGGGCTTCCCACTTTTATAAGAGAACAACAAGAGGATAAAAAATTACAATTTTAATACTTATAGAAAGCATATGCTTAATTTTTTAAGTTATCACAAAACTGCTCAATGAAAACAAACTTAATATTCTCGTGTAATTATGGTTTTCAAAAAAATTTTAGCTATTCGTTATATTTTGGCAACATTGCGATTTCTTAACAACCTTAAAGAAGAGACATATCATCTTTTTAAGACATAGCAAGCAATGATCAAGATAAACAGAGAAGCAAAAACTAATTTAATCACACTGTATGACTTGTCTTATCATAAAAAAGATAGTGTCATAAACAAAAGATATAAAAATACTGCTCTTTTAAATAAGAGCGGTATTTTTTAGAATATTCAATCCCTCCCCTCTTCATCTTAAATGACAAAGATCCTTAACCCACATCAATCATTAAACAATTCAATTTCTTTGGGTGAATTCCTTTTGACTTCCCTCTTCATATATAACGTTTTGATTTATAATAATAAATCATCATTTTCAATTTGATTCATAACGCTGAATACTATAAGATTCTCTTAATCACAAACTCTCTCACATTGAAGCAATTAAAATCTTTTGTCTGCACATCACAAACAAAGCAAGCGTATGAGTAAAAAATGACAAATTTCTCTTATGAAAACGCTCAAATAATAAAGAGCTTTAGCAATATTGAAAACTGAAAAAGTGTATTATAATGTCAGTGTGTACTTTTACTAAACATAAAGATGATGGTGCACAATAGGTCTTGTAACAGTTTGAATGAATTTCATATATTTCAAGAGGAACTTTACAGTTATACCATTCACGAGCCACCATCGCGAAGTAGATTTGAGCATTTTGAGAGATGTTTGCTTAACACAAAACACGCAGATAAGCTCGGAATCCTATCTTAAATATTTTATAACAGTATAAAAACTACCCCATATATAAAACTTTACATAGACTAAACACCACTGCTCTAAACGATAGTGCACAACAGGATAATCAATCAAAACTGCACAACAGATATCTAAAAAAGTAATTATCGAAAAGCATACAACAAATGGAACATTCCAATACTATTGGTTATATTCCTTTTTTTGTTGCATGCTTCACTAATATTTTCTGCCCCCCCCCGTGCCTTTTAAAATGTACTTTTTAAAAGCTTTTTAAATATGAAGTGGTTTAGCAAATGTTGCCAAAGCTGCCTCACGCACAGCTTCTGATAAGGTAGGATGTGCATGGCAACAACGTCCCAGATCTTCTGATGAACCACCAAATTCCATTAAAACTGCAATTTCATGGATCATTTCACCAGCACCAAATCCAAGAATATGTCCTCCTAATACCCTATCTGTTTTTTTATCAGAAAGGATTTTAACGAACCCATCACTCTTTTGCATTGCACGTGCACGACCATTGGCCATAAAAGGAAATTTGCCAACATTATATTCAATACCAGCAGTTTTTAGCTCTTCTTCTGTTCTTCCTACACTCGCAATTTCCGGCTGTGTATAAACAACACTAGGAATAACATCAAAATTAACATGCCCTTTTTGACCTGCCAAAATCTCTGCCACAGCAATGCCTTCTTCCTCTGCTTTATGTGCTAACATTGGCCCTTTTACGACATCACCAATTGCATAAATTCCTGGAACATTCGTCTGCCAATGGGCATCAATTGCAATAAATCCGCGTTCATCTAACTGAACACCAGCCTCTTGTAAGCCAAGCCCCTCTGTATAAGGAGAACGTCCAGTAGCAATAAGCACAACATCAGCCTCTAAAGTTTCAGCCTCACCACCTTTGACAGATTCAAAGCTCACCTGAGCAGTTGAGCTAGATTGTGTAACAGCTGTCACCTTTGCACCCGTTTTATATTCAATCCCCTGTTTTTCCATTAATTTCTGAAATTGCCGTGAAACTTCACCATCCATTGAGCCCAAAACTTTATTAAGATACTCAATAATGGTCACTTTAGCACCCAAACGGCTCCAAACTGATCCAAGTTCTGAACCAATGACACCAGCACCCACTACAATCATATGCGCTGGTACTTTTTCAAGTGAAAGGGCTCCCGTAGAAGAAACAATAGTCTTTTCATCAATTTCAACATTCACCCCTGGAATTCCTGAACTCTCTGAACCGGTAGCAATAATAATATTTTTTGTTTCAATTGTTTGTTTATTACCATCTCTGGCAACAACTTCCACATGACCCGCACTCAAAATTTTGGCTGTCCCAAAAAAAGTATCAACTTTATTTTTTTTCATCAAAAAAGAAACACCACTGGTATTGGCTGTCACCACAGCTTTCTTATGAACCATCATTTGTTCAAGATTAAGCTTAGATTTACCAATAGAAATACCAAGCGTTTCAAAACCATGCTGGGTTTCAGAAAACACTTCTGAAGCATGCAACAACGCTTTAGAAGGAATACAACCAACGTTGAGACATGTTCCTCCTAATGTTGTACGCTTTTCAATAATTGCTACTTTAAGTCCCAGTTGCGCCGCCTTTATTGCTGCTACATAACCACCTGGACCCGCTCCGATCACAGCCACATCATAAGACATCCGTTTCTCCTTTCATCCTGAAAACTGTATTTTACAAATCAAGAACAAGGCGTTCCGGATCTTCTAAGCTTTCCTTAACACGCACAAGGAAAGTTACAGCCTCTTGCCCATCCACAATACGGTGATCATAAGAAAGCGCTAAATACATCATGGGGCGGATCACAACTTGGCCCTCAACAACCATTGCTCGCTCTTTAATCGCGTGCATTCCCAAAATACCAGATTGTGGTGCATTCAAAATCGGTGTTGACATCAACGATCCATACACACCACCATTGGTAATGGTAAAAGTTCCACCTTGCATATCAGAAACGGCTAATTTTCCATCACGCGCAAGACGCCCCAAACGACCAATCTCTTTTTCAATCTCTGCCAATGACATTTGATCTGCATCTCGCACCACTGGAACAACAAGCCCTTTATCCGTTCCAACAGCAATTCCAACATTGACATAGTTTTTGTAAACAATATCTGTCCCATCAATCTCGGCATTAACAGCAGGAAGTTCTTTTAATGCATGACAAACAGCCTTGGTAAAAAAACCCATAAAACCAAGCTTAACACCATGTTTCTTTTCAAAAAGATCCTTATAACGCTTGCGCAAATCCATCACCGCTGACATATCAACCTCATTAAATGTGGTTAACATTGCTGCTACATTTTGTGCATCTTTAAGACGGCGAGCAATTGTTTGACGCAATTTCGTCATACGAACCCGCTCTTCACGTGTTTCTTGGACAGGAGTTGTCGAAGAACTCGTCGCAGAAGAAGAGGGTATAGGGGCATTTGTACTTTGTTTTAATCCACCAAGAACATCTTCTTTAAGAATTTGTCCACGTTTTCCAGAACCTGAAATATCGCTTTTTGCAACATTATTTTCAGCCATCAATTTTGCTGCTGAAGGAGAAGGAGGCATTGCACTGCTCAAAGCAGGTTTCTCCGATTCAGATGAAGGCGCTGGAACAAGTGTAGCAGAAGGTGAAAGTGATTGGGAGATACCAGCTTCTCCAGCTTTCACCACTCCTAAAAGAGCATTTACTTCAACCGTATCGCCTTCTTTTGCAATGATTTCAGATAATTTTCCAGCAACAGGAGAAGGAACTTCAACGGTTACCTTATCAGTTTCTAATTCAACCAAAGGCTCATCCATAGCGACAGCTTCGCCAAGTTTTTTAAACCATTTACCAACCGTTGCTTCGGTAACCGATTCGCCCAAAGTAGGAACACGAATTTCAGTAGTCATAATATTTTTCCATACATTCAGAGTAGTAATAAATTAAGAACCTAACGCGTCTTTAAGAAACGCAGCCAGTTGTTCAAGGTGTTTCACCATTAACCCAGAGGCCGGTGACGCACTCGCAGGACGACCTGCATAACGAGCACGTGAATATTGCGCATTAATATGCGTCAAAACCCATTCCAAATAAGGCTCAATAAATGACCAAGCCCCCATGTTTTTTGGTTCCTCTTGGCACCAAAAAACTTCTGCCTGCAAAAAGCGCGACAACACATTCACCAAAACTTTTGCAGGGAAAGGATAAAGCTGTTCAACACGAAGGAGGTAAACATCATCGATACCCTTTTTTTCACGTTCTTCATAAAGGTCGTAATAAACCTTACCAGTACAAAGAACGACACGGCGAATTTTATTATCTTTTTGCAACTTAATGACAGAATCTTTGAGACATTCTGCATCATCAAGCAACACACGACAGAAACTTGTTTCTGGCCCCATTTCATTGAGAAGAGAAACAGCTCGCTTATGACGTAAAAGTGATTTCGGTGTCATCAAAATCAATGGCTTACGGAAATCACGCTTAATTTGTCGACGCAAAATATGAAAATAATTTGCAGGGGTTGTACAATTAGCAACCTGCATATTATCTTCCGCACAAAGTTGAAGAAACCGTTCTAAACGTGCAGAAGAATGCTCCGGCCCTTGCCCTTCAAAACCATGAGGCAATAAACACACAAGACCAGACATACGAAGCCACTTACGCTCTGCGGATGAAATAAATTGATCAAAAATGACCTGTGCACCATTAGAGAAATCACCAAATTGTGCTTCCCAAAGTGTTAACCCTCGTGGTTCAGCAAGAGAATATCCATATTCAAAACCAAGAACAGCTTCTTCAGAAAGCATAGAATTAACAACGTCATAAAGCGCTTGCCCTTTTTGTAAATGATTCAAAGGAATATAACGCGCTTCATTCTCTTGATCATAAAGAACTGAATGACGTTGTGAAAAAGTTCCACGTTCAACATCTTCACCTGAAAGACGAACCGGCGCTCCTTCCAAACAAAGTGAACCAAAAGCTAAAGCTTCAGCGGTTGCCCAATCAACCCCCTCACCGGTTTCAAAAATTTTAGCACGATTATTTAAAAAACGTTGAATGGTTTTGTGAACGTGAAAATCTGCTGGAATTTCGACAAGTTTCTGACCAATTTCCTTTAAAGTTTTTAATTCAACACCGGTTGTTCTAGAATGCTGCTCATCAGAACTACTAAAAGCTTTGAGTCCCGTCCAGCTCCCATCAAGCCAATCAGCCTTATTAGGTTTATAAGAAGCACTTGCTTCAAGTTCACCTTCAAGTTTATCGCGCCATAATTTTTTTTGTTGCTCAATCTCTTCCGAAGTAATCATTCCTTCTGCTACCAATTGATCACTATAGAGTTGAAGAGTTGTTTTATGATTACGAATTGCTTTATACATAAGCGGCTGTGTAAAGGAAGGTTCATCACCTTCATTATGTCCATAACGGCGATAACAAAACATATCAATAACCACCGGTTTATGGAAAATTTGACGAAACTCTGTTGCTATTTTGGCAACAAAAACAACAGCCTCAGGATCATCACCATTCACATGGAAAATTGGTGCATCAATCATTTTTGCAACATCTGATGGATAAGGCGAAGAACGTGAAAAATGTGGAGATGTTGTAAACCCAATCTGATTATTGATAATAACATGAAGTGAACCTGCAACACGATAACCTTTAAGACCTGAAAGACCAAAAGTTTCTTGGATAACACCTTGTCCTGCAAAAGCAGCATCACCATGAATAAGCAATGGCAACACTTTTGAACGCTCACTTAAAGGGAGTGAATCAGTATGCGTAGGTCTTACAAGTTGATCTTGTTTAGCACGTGCTTTCCCCATAACAACCGGATCAACAATCTCAAGATGAGATGGATTAGCCAACAGCGATAAGTGAACTTTTTTACCATCAAAGTCCAGATCAGCGGTAGTTCCCAAATGATATTTAACATCACCGGATCCCTCCACATCATCAGGCTTATAAGATCCCCCTTTGAATTCATGAAAAATAGCTCTATGCGGTTTGGCAAGAACTTGTGAAAGAACATTTAAACGACCACGATGTGCCATTCCTAAAATAACTTCTTGCACCCCTAAAGTACTACCACATTTAATAATTTGTTCAAGAGCAGGAATCAGCGCTTCACCACCATCGAGTCCAAAACGCTTCGTACCTTTATACTTAGTGTCTAAAAACTGTTCGAATCCTTCTGCCTGAATAAGCTTATTCAGGATAGCTTTCTTATCTTGTTGTGTGAAAGCCATTTTCTTATCTCGCCCCTCAATGCGTTCTTGAAGCCATGCTTTCTGAACCGGATCAGAAACATGCATATATTCCACACCGATTGTTGAACAATAGGTACGATTGAGAATCTCAAGCATTTGTGGAATAGTTGCATATTCCAACCCTAAAATATTATCAATAAAAATGGGACGCTCATAATCAGCTGGAGTAAAACCATAAGCTTCTGGAGAAAGTTCCTTATAATCCTCTAATTTTTCTGCCAATTTAAGAGGATCAAGCTGCGCATGGAGATGCCCCCGTGCTCGAAACGCACGAATCATCATAATTGCATGAACAGAATCACGTGTTGCACGAATAATATCTTGTTCACCGGAAATTCTTCCCTTTTGAGCAGCACCCGTTACTGCTTTTTCTTTTAATTTATCACCAAGATATTTTTCGAGAGAAGACCAATCACCATCAAGAGCAGAAACCAACTCGCCATCCGCCTTTAATGGCCAATGATCATGTTGCCATGTTGCTCCTTCAGCATTTTTGAGAACATCTTCTTTGTTATCATGAAGGCCTGCAAAAAAAGCACGCCACTGTGAATCAACACTGGTAGGATCTTTTTCATACTGGGCATAAAGTTGATCTATATAATCCGCATTCCCACCATAAAGAAATGACGTCTGTGCAAAAAGACTATTTATCTCGTCCTGCCTTGCCATATACCTCTCCGGAACATTTATTCCGTCTCCTCATATCTCTTTTCGACCTTTAAATGCTTACAAAGCAAGTGAGGGTTCGAACATTCAAAAAAGCTTTACCTTTTTATATTCAAATTTTTTTCACCTGAATATAAGAACATATTCTTATTCAGGTGAAATTTTCTTTTAGCCTTTTAAAACTGACATCAAAGTCTTACCTATCTGTGATGGTGAAGGAGAAACCCGAATTCCGGCGGATTCCATTGCCGCAATTTTATCTTCTGCCCCACCTTTACCACCAGAAATAACAGCGCCAGCATGTCCCATTGTACGTCCTGGAGGAGCCGTACGGCCAGCAATAAAGCCAACAACTGGCTTTTTACGACCTTTTCTTGCTTCATCTTGCAAAAACTGTGCTGCTTCTTCTTCAGCAGAACCACCAATCTCACCAATCATAACAATAGACTGGGTTTCATCATCTGCTAAAAACATTTCCAACACATCAATAAATTCAGTACCCTTAACAGGATCACCACCAATCCCTATCGCAGTTGTTTGTCCGAGACCTTCCTGACTCGTTTGAAAAACGGCTTCATAAGTTAAAGTTCCCGACCTCGAGACAACTCCAACAGAACCTTTTCTAAAAATAGAACCAGGCATAATACCAATTTTACATTCATTGGGTGTGAGAATACCGGGGCAATTAGGACCAATAAGACGAGACTTTGAGTTTTCTAATCGCGCCTTCACTTTAACCATATCCATAACGGGAATACCTTCCGTAATACAGATAATTAAACGAACTTCAGCTTCAATAGCCTCTATAATAGCTGCCGCAGCCCCTGCAGGAGGAACATAAATAACGGAAGCATCCGCGCCTGTTTTTTCTTTTGCTTCTGCAACATTAGCAAAGATAGGAAGAGTTTCGCCCTTTGAACCTTCCCATGTTTCTCCACCCTTTTTAGGATTAACGCCACCAACCATTTGTGTACCATGATAAGCAAGCGCCTGTTCTGTATGAAATGTTCCTGTTTTTCCTGTAAGCCCTTGAACGAGAACTTTTGTCTTTTTATTCACAAGAATTGACATAGCTTAAGCTCCCTTCACAGCTGCAACAATTTTTTGGGCAGCATCATCTAAATCATCAGCAGGAATAACATTCAAACCACTCTCATTGATAATTTCTTTACCCTTATCAACATTAGTGCCTTCAAGACGAACAACCAAGGGAACTTTTAAACCAACCTCACGAACAGCAGCAACCACACCTTCAGCAATAACATCACAACGCATAATACCACCAAAAATGTTAACCAAAATGCCCTTAACATTTGGATCGGCCGTAATAATCTTAAAAGCTGCTGTCACCTTTTCTTTTGATGCCCCACCACCAACATCCAAAAAATTTGCCGGCTCAGCTCCATAAAGCTTAATGATATCCATTGTTGCCATAGCAAGCCCAGCACCATTAACCATGCAACCAATCGTACCCTCAAGAGCAACATAAGCAAGATCATGCTTTGATGCTTCTATTTCCTTTGGATCTTCTTCTGAAAGATCGCGCAATTCTAAAATATCTGGATGACGAAACAAAGCATTATTGTCAAAAGACACTTTCGCATCAAGAACACGCAAGTGACCATCTTTCATCACAATAAGCGGATTGATTTCTAAAAGGCTCATATCTTTTTCACAAAATGCCTTATAGAGAATTGGAAAAAGCTTTTCACCATCTTCTCGCGCACTACTTTGTAGTTTTAACGCATCACAAAGTCTTGCACAATCAGCAGAAGTAACACCCTCTACAGCATCAATGGGAAGTGTGAATATTTTTTCTGGTGTTTCTTCAGCAACCGTTTCAATATCCATTCCACCTTCTGTTGAAACAACAAAAGCAATTCGACCAACGCTACGATCAACCAAAAGTGAAAGATAAAGCTCCCGTTCAATATCGGCACCGTCTTCAATATAAAGGCGGTTGACCTGCTTACCTTCTGGACCAGTTTGTTTAGTTACCAAAGTCTTTCCAAGCATTTCTTGAACATTTGCAACAACTTCTTCAACAGATTGTGCAAGCCGAACACCACCCTTTGCATCAGGACCAAGTTCTTTAAACTTACCCTTACCACGACCACCAGCGTGTATCTGACTTTTAACCACATAGAGAGGTCCGGGCAATTTTTCCGCCCATGTTTCAGCTTGCTCTACAGAATAAACAGCGACACCATTTGCAATTGGTGCTCCATATTCATGAAGCAGACGTTTGGCCTGATACTCATGGATATTCATGCATTTGTCCTTTTCTTTTATGGATCATTATTAATCCTAAAGTTTTAATATTCTAAATACTTATTTAATGAATTAAATCTTGTTCAATTTACTTGAGACTAGGCACAAGAGCAATACAAGCTTCACAAAGCTTTTTAACCGCATTTACTGAATGATCAAAAGCACCTCTTTCTTCTTTATCAAGATCAATTTCAATGACCCTTTCAACACCACCTGCACCAAGTACAACAGGAACACCAACGTAGGTATCATTAACCCCATATTCCCCTGAAAGATAAGCTGCAACAGGCACAACACGCTTAGTGTCCTTTAGATAAGCCTCAGCCATAGAAACAGCAGAAGCTGCTGGTGCATAATAAGCAGAACCTGTTTTTAACAAACCAATAATTTCTGCACCGCCATCACGGGTACGCTGGATAATTTGATCAATTCTTTCCCATGTTGTCCAGCCCATCTTTACAAGATCCGGCAAAGAAATACCACCAACCGTTGAATAACGCACGAGAGGAACCATTGTATCACCGTGACCCCCTAAAACAAACGCTGTCACATCTTTAATAGAGACCTTAAATTCCTCAGATAAGAAATGACGAAAACGCGCTGAATCAAGAACACCAGCCATACCAACCACTTTATGTGTAGGAAGACCTGAAAATTTCTGCAATGCCCACACCATCGCATCAAGGGGATTGGTAATACAAATAACAAACGCCGAAGAAGCGTATTTTTTAATTCCAGCTCCAACTTGTTCCATAACCTTTAAATTAATGCCCAAAAGTTCATCACGGCTCATACCAGGTTTTCGCGCAACGCCTGCTGTTACAATAACAACATCAGCACCTTCAATTGCTTCATAAGCATTAGCACCTTTTAGACTAATATCAAAACCGTCAACAGGTGAGGATTCGGCGATATCTAGAGCTTTACCTTGAGGTACACCTTCTGCAATATCAAATAAGATAACATCAGCAAGCTCTTTAAGCCCAATAATATGTGCTAAAGTACCACCAATCATACCTGAACCAATGAGAGCTATTTTTTTTCGTGCCATTTTATTTTTTCCTAACTTTTAGATAATTCAGCGCACACCCATCAGCGTCCGTATACTGAATATTTTTGACTTCAACCATATTCAAACAATATCATAAAAAGGAGTAAAGAAATGAAATTTACAAATTTATCTCCTTACAGAAACAACAACCCTCCGCTGAAACAACTATTAGAAAATTATCACGATGTATCGATAAAGTGAATTTAAAAAAAATACAACAGAATTATTATATTTCTTTAATTTCAAAAAGTTATTGTTTTTACAGTTTACGTAAAGGTAAAAGTATAATCAATGCTTCTTCTTCAAAAGAAAATGTTCTTCCCAAAGTTTTAAATAATCGTAGCTTTGCATTTCGAAAAGACGTGATTGTGTTCTTTGAAATTCAAATGTTTCCGTAATCTGCGCATGCCCTTTATACAAATCTCCTATCCCTGCCGCCGCCGACATAAACAACCGTATGTGGCGCTCATAAAGAATATCAATAAGCAAAATAAACCGTTTTGTTTCATTGCGACATGTATCATCCATGACCGGTACATTATCAATAAAAATCGTATGATAACGCTCCCCTAATAACAAATATTCAGCTGCGGCCAAAGGCTTTGCACATAAATCCCCATAATCAAAACGTGCACATCCTGCACCAAAGCGCGGAATAGGAATAAAGCGCCCTTTTATAGAAAGCTCATCAGATCTCTCCTTATGTCCTTGTAATACAAGTGACCATGCTTGATCCATATATTCATTTGCTTTAACCCCCAACGGCGACACATACACCTGTTGTAGATTTGATTTTTCAAGGCGATAATCTGTTTTTGCATCAAGATTAACAACGCGAACATATGCTTTTAAAACCTGAATAAAAGGTAAAAAGAGTTCACGATTTAAACCGTTACAATAAAGGTTATCCGGCGCCACGTTTGAGGTGGCAATAAAGAAAATTCCTTTGTCAAACAATGCAGAAATAAGCCGCCCCAACACCATAGCATCAGCAATATCTGTTACACTAAACTCATCAAAACAAAGTACCTTTGCTTCTCGTGCTAGATCTTCAGCAACAGCTAAAATAGGATTATCCTGTTTAAATTTTGCACACCCAGATGATTGACGATAAAAATTAATACGCTCATGCACATCAGCCATAAAATCATTAAAATGGGCACGCTTTTTATGACCTTTCGGCAAACAAGAAAAGAACAAATCCATCAGCATGGTTTTGCCCCGTCCTACTTCACCATAAATATACAATCCCTGAAAAAAACCTGTTTCATCTCCTTGTTTTACAACACAAGAAATATTTCGTTTTTTCCTTTTAAATATTCTATTAAAGAAAGAACAAAATATAGAAGGCCAAGGACGAGAGATATTTTGTTCCGCAATTTTTTTTAATAAATGATCAAAATTTTCTGTTATAGCTAATTGAGCGGTATCGAAACAAACCTCTCCTTTATCGACAAGCTCCTTATAACGTGTTGAAACGAGAATCATCCAAAAAACCTTTTTCAAACCGATCTCAATGAAAAATACAAATACTTTTCACGAATCTGTCCGTCTAGTTTATTTTGTCATAAACGATCAAAAATGATTAACGACTTAAAATAACGGGATGATCATCAAGTGTACGTCCCTCAAAATGATCAACTTTTGAAGAATAAAGAGCAAGGATAACACGTCCAGATTTATTATAAAAATATAATCTTTTTCCTTTAACAGCCCACGACCTCACTTGGGAAGCAATTCCTGGACAGTGTAAAGGACCAGCACGGTATCCTTGTCCAAACTTTGTTTGTGGCGTTGCAATCCGGCAAACTTTTCCTTCCATAGAAAGATTCCATACCCCAGCAATACTTGCAGGAAATAAATCAGTGGCATTGCTTGGCAATTCGAGACTAGCTATTCGTCCATCGCTCTGTGAATCTCCTTTTTCATACATCGAAGCGTTTGCATCTTCAGATATAGGCGAAGAAGTAGACGAGAGATCAGACGCTTCCAATATTGTCATTTGTTGAGATGGATAAAAAACTTCTAATGCGTTACCATCGTCATTACCGTCAAACCGTGTTGTTGAACATCCCCCTAAAAACATTACAGTTGATAGTGCAACGAAAAACGAAATTTTTGAAAACGCCATATCTATACTCTCTCCTATGACAATAAATAAGTTCACAAAAAAAATAAGTGAATATTTGTTATGGTTACAAAGATAAATTAACAAATTAAAAAAAACAGGTTAAAATTACTTATTTTAAACGAAATAATTTATGTACCCATTTTTATATTGATTAAACACTAGAAATTTATAATATTTTCAGTCATATATTTTTTTATAAGTAATCATTAGAAATAGAGAAGTTTCATGAAAACGCCATTTAGCAAAATGGACGGTCTTGGAAATCAAATTATTGTTGTTGATATGCGTGAAAGCACTCATGCTCTTACACCACAAGCAATCCTTGCTTTATCAGCAGATCCTGAAATGCATTTTGATCAAATCATGGCTATCCACACACCAACCCAAAAAAAAGCCGACTTCCGCATAGAAATATGGAATGCCGACGGGTCAATAGCTAAAGCTTGTGGCAATGGTACCCGCTGTGTCATTGCATGGCTTAAAGATCACAATTTTGGTGAAAAATTTCATTTAGAAACTCCCGCTGGAATTATTAAAGGGAAATACCAAACCGATAATCTCATTTCTGTTGATATGGGATGCCCAAACTTCAATGCAAAAGAGATGCCTGTTTCACGTGAAATAGTTGATACCAATCACGTAGAAATTACGGCTGGTCCCCTAAAAGATGCTTGTCTCATATCCATTGGCAATCTCCATGCTATCTTTTTTGTTGAAAATGATATTGAACATATTCCATTAGAAAAATATGGGCCCAAACTTGAACATGATCCCCTGTTTCCTGAACGGTGCAATATTTCCATTGCTTGCATAACGTCAAAGAAAAGTCTAAATTTACGCACATGGGAGAGAGGAGCTGGATTAACACAAGCATGTGGGAGCGCTGCTTGTGCAAGTGCAGTAGCTGCTTATCGACGTGGTCTTACAGAGCGCCATATCGATGTAAACTTACCAAGGGGAACACTTAATATTTTTTACCGAGAAGACGATCACATTATTATGACAGGACCAATAAAATATCAATTTAGTGGTTTTTTAAGCCCTTTAACAGGGGACTACAAAAAGGATCACTCCTGATGGCAATAGAAATTGTAACTTTTGGTTGTCGACTCAATAGCTACGAATCGGAAATCATTCGCAAAGAAAGTACTTCTTCAGGGTTAGAGCAGCTCAAAGATGGTGCGATTATTTTTAATACCTGCGCTGTCACTGCCGAAGCTGTACGACAAGCAAAACAAGCTATCCGCAAAGCACGACGTGAAAATCCCCGTGCACGTATCATTGTAACAGGGTGTGCAGCCCAAACAGAAGCACAAAATTTTGCCTCAATGACAGAAGTGGATCTCGTTTTAGGAAACGAAGATAAACTTCACGCCCATTCTTATCGTCAACTTCCTGATTTTGGTATTAATCATTCTGAAAAGGTGCGTATCAATGACATTATGGAAGTACAAAAAATTGCTCCACATATGGTCAATGCAATGCAAGAGCGCACCCGCGCTTTTGTACAAGTACAAAACGGATGTGATCATCGCTGTACATTTTGCATTATTCCTTATGGACGAGGACCATCTCGTTCAGTTCCCATGGGTGCTGTCATAGAACAAATTAAAAAGCTTATAGGTGGGGGTATCCAAGAGGTGGTCCTTACAGGTGTTGACCTTACAAGTTATGGCCACGATCTTCCTGGAAAAGCTACTCTAGGAAAATTAACTTCAGCAATTTTGCATCATGTCCCTGACTTAACACGTTTACGCCTCTCATCTATTGACTCTATTGAAGCAGACGAAGAACTCATCAATCTTTTAGCTTATGAAAAAAGAATCATGCCCCATTTGCATTTATCTTTGCAAGCAGGTGATAATATGATTTTAAAACGGATGAAACGGCGTCATCTGCGCGAACATGCCATTCAATTTTGCCAAGAATTGCGTGCCAAACGTCCTACAATGGTTTATGGTGCTGACTTAATTGCTGGTTTTCCTACAGAAACAGAAGAAATGTTTCAAAACAGTCTTGTTTTAATCAAAGATTGTAATTTAACCCATCTCCATGTCTTCCCCTTTAGTCCAAGAGAAGGAACACCTGCCGCACGTATGCCACAAATCAACCGTAAAATAGTTAAGATGCGTGCTGAAAAATTGCGTAAAGCAGGTGAAATGGCTTACCAAAAGCATCTTGCTCATTTACAAAACAGTCTACAAACAATTCTCGTTGAAAAAGATGAAATCGGACGAACAGAAGATTATACTCTTGTACAAGTTAAAGGTGCAAAAGCAGGAACAATTGTTCAAGCCCTTATAGTTGATCATGATGGCGATAAATTGATTGCTGTCCCTCCAAAGTTAAACGCTGCTTGAGCAGGAAAATTCTTATGACGAAATCTTTTATAAAAAAAATATTCTCTTTTAACAAATCTCAAGAGCAAGAAATTGAACAACAGATTTCTATTCCTGATAAAAGCGATATAATAGAAGAAAATAAAGACAAAAATGAAAAGACAAAAAATAACCAAGTTTCTATAGACACAGAAAAAGAAGAACAAACAAAAAATCCAGAGTCAATACTTACAAAATATGATGAAAAATCCTCATCTTTAGAAGCCCATTCTGATAAAATTCCCCTTTCTGGTAAAATTATTGTCACAGACAACATCCGTGAAAAAAAGAATGAAGAAATTTTATCTGAACCTTCTGTTGAACAAAAAAAGGTAGCGTGGTTTGGGCGCCTAAAAAAAGGTCTATCCCTTTCTTCACAACGCTTAAGCGGATCAATTGGCGATCTCTTTGTTAAAAGAAAACTTGATGAAGATACATTGCAAGAGCTCGAAGATATTCTTATCCAAGCTGACATAGGTGTAGAGACGGCAACACGCATCACAAATACTTTATCTTCCAGCCGTTATGGAAAAGACCTCTCTCCAAATGACATTCATACTATTGTAGCTGATGAGATAAAAAAAGTTCTAGAACCTGTTGCAATACCATTAGAACTTGATCTTAGCCATAAGCCTCATGTTATTTTGCTGGTAGGTGTAAATGGCACTGGAAAAACGACAACTATTGGAAAACTTGCAGCCAAATTAACAGCAGGGGGATTAAAAGTTATGCTTGCAGCTGGTGATACTTTCCGAGCCGCTGCTATTGAGCAACTGCATATTTGGGGTGAGCGCACCGGTTCTCCTGTCATTTCGACAAAATTGGGTGCAGATGCCGCAAGTTTAGCTTTTGATGCTTTTGAGAAAGCAAAAAAAGCAAACAGTGATATATTAATTATTGATACAGCAGGACGTTTACAAAATAAATCTGAATTAATGGATGAGTTG
This sequence comes from Bartonella sp. TT110JLCBS, assembly GCF_042193405.1. Taxonomy (NCBI): domain Bacteria; kingdom Pseudomonadati; phylum Pseudomonadota; class Alphaproteobacteria; order Hyphomicrobiales; family Bartonellaceae; genus Bartonella; species Bartonella sp. TT110JLCBS. The sequence goes on along the minus strand of NZ_JBHILT010000002.1, from coordinate 127,869 downwards.
GCAAAAATTATTCGTGTTTTAAAAAAACACACCCCCCAAGCACCCCATACAATCCTTCAAACGCTTGATGCAACAACCGGACAAAATGCACTCAACCAAGTGGATATTTTCCGCGATATTGCTGGTGTTAATGGTTTAGTCATGACAAAGCTAGATGGGACTGCACGAGGAGGAATTCTTGTCGCTATCGCAGCAAAATATAAATTACCCGTTTATTTTATCGGCATAGGAGAAGATATTGAAGATCTTCAACCCTTTTCTGCTTCTGACTTTGCCGAAACTATCGCAGGAAAACACGCATGAAACAGCCTTTGTCTAATCCTAATTCACACAATAATTCTGAAAAAAATATGAATAATAATAAGAAAGTTTCTCTCTCACCCAAATTTAAGTTTTTCTTGGAAATGGGTCCATTAGTTGCCTTCTTTTTTGCCAATTACAAAGGAGAGTGGTTAATAAAAAACATTGGATTTTTTCAAAATTTTAACAAACCTATTTTCCCTGCAACAGCTATTTTCATGGGAGCGATTATTATTTCTCTAAGCTTATCATGGATACTTGTAAGACAAATTCCTATTATGCCTCTTATTTCGGGAATATTTGTTTTAGTTTTTGGCTTTTTAACTCTCTGGCTTCATAATGAAACTTTCATAAAAATGAAACCAACAATCATTAATATCTTATTTGCTTTTATACTTTTTGGTGGGATGTTTTTTAAAAAACCACTTTTACGTTATGCTTTTGATTCTACCTTAAAACTTGATGATTTAGGTTGGCAAAAACTGACCTATCGTTGGGCGTTTTTTTTCGTTTTTCTTGCTATTTTGAATGAAATCATTTGGCGCAATTTTAGCGATAATTTCTGGACTAATTTCAAAGTATTTGGTGTCATGCCTATAACAGTCCTTTTCATGCTTACCCAAATGCCTATCATTATAAAACATTCAGAAGGACTTTTTACAGAAGAGGACAAATCTGATTCTTAAAAAATTCACCACTACCGATTATTTTATAGATTCATCGCTAAACACTGTTCAGGAGAAAAAATATGTTGATTGAACAGTTTATCTGTCGAAAAGATAATTTCGGTGTACTCGTTCATGATGAAAAAAGTGGTATGACAGCTGCAATAGATGCTCCTGAAAGTAAAGCGATTCACAATGCTTTAAAGCGCCACAATTGGACACTTAACACTATTTTTGTAACCCATCATCATCACGACCATGTAGAAGCCCTATCAGAATTAAAACAAGTTTACAACGCTACGGTTATCGGGCCAGAAGCAGAAAAAGAAAAAATCAATCATCTTGATCAAACACTTCAGCCTGATGAAAGTTTTTTCTTTGGCACACACCTGCTTTTAGCTCTTTCAACACCTGGTCATACTTTAGGCGCATTATCTTACTATTTTCCTGAAAAGAGTTTACTCTTTGCTGGAGATACACTTTTTTCATTGGGCTGTGGACGTCTTTTCGAAGGAACACCAGCACAAATGCTGAATTCTTTAAAAAAACTTCGTAAACTTCCTGATAAAACACTTCTCTATTGTGGACATGAATATACAAAAAATAATGCTCTTTTCGCACTAACAATTGACCCACATAATAAAAAACTCCACCAAAGAATAGAGGAAGTTTTTTTGCTACGTGCAAAAAACGCTATGACTTTACCTGTTACTTTAGGGCAAGAAAAATCCACCAATCCCTTTCTCCGCTGGGATGATAGTGTGTTGCGAAGAAACCTTGGAATGGAAGAAGAAACAGATGAAGAAGTTTTTGCTGAAGTTCGAAGAAGAAAGGATAATTTTTAACCATGCTTAAGTTCGTATTACGTTTGTTCCTCCTTTTTCTTTTCGTGATACATATTCAACAAACAAAGGCAGAGGAAAATGAAACAGATAATTCTTCTCTTATACCATCTCTCATTGCAAATTATCCCTTAACAGAAGATTTTCTTTTAAAGCTGGAAAAAATTGAAAAAGAATGCAAAAATTTACTCCCAGAAACAAAAAATCATCTTATCACTTATGATTCTAGTATCCACTCTAGTATTGAAAACTACACTACCTATATTTCTAGTAAACCAAAACTTGTGAATATTTTAAAAGAAAATAATATCACACCGAAAGATTTTGCTGCTGGAACCTTAGCACTTAAAGAAATATCAACGCTTCTTATATTTGTACCTGAAAAGGAATATTCTACTGAGAAAAATACTATATTTCTAAACAATCTTGAATTTGTTAAAAAACATTTTTACAAAGCGACAATTCTTTTAGAGAGCTGTGAAGAACTCATTTTGAGAAACTAATCAGTTATGAGACGTTAGAAAATATCATCCCATTAATCTAATAAAAAAGTCCGTGCATTAAAAAATCACCGTGTTTTTATCATTCCTAATAATTGTTTCTATTTCGATTATATTTACAAATGTTTTTCTAACAATAAGGAATAATAGACGAGAAAATATTTATTGAAATCCAAAAAAGAAAGGATAATTTTTAGTCATGTTTAAAATTCTATTGTGCTTTTTCTGCATTTTTCCTTTTGTATCATACGCTCAAGAAAAAAAACAAGAAATAGATGATCTTTCTTTTATACCGCCTTTCATTGCAAATTATCCCTTAACAGAAGATCTTCTTTTAAAGCTGGAAAAAATCAAAGCAGAATGTAAAAATTTATCTTCAGAACCAGAACAAACAAATACAAAAAGTGATCTCAACACTTATAATGATAATATTGAAAAATACACTGCCTATATTTCTAGTAAACCAAAACTTGTAAATATTTTAACAGAAAATAATATAACACCGAAAGAATTTGTTGTGGCTCACTTCGCACTTCAAGCGACATTATATATACTTACTGATAAAGAAAATCCTACTTATGAAAAAAACTTTTTACCTTCAAGTAATATAGAATTTGCTAAAGAGCATATGTATAGAATAATAAAAATTTTAAAAGATAACTGTTAAAAAAATCTTTTTAGAACAATTGATTAACTTTGTAAACGTCGACAAATTTCATCTAATTGTTCTAATGAAGAGTAATGTATTTTTAAATCGCCACCTTTTTTACCATGTCTAATAATAACTTTCATTCCAATCACATCTGCAAGTAATTTTTCTAAAGATTTTGTTTCAGCATCTTTCTCCATATTGGTACGTTTTTTAGTTTTAGGATTAGCTTGCTCATATGCAAGTATTTCTGTTTGACGTACAGAAAGCCCTTCACGAATAATTTTCTCAGCTAAATCTTGTGGATTATCAACGGTTATAAGACAACGTGCATGACCTGCGGAAAGTTGCCCATCAGTTAAGAATTGTTGTACCTTTTCTGGAAGTTTTAACAAACGAAGTGTATTTGCAACATGACTACGACTTTTTCCTATAACTTGTGCTAAATCTACTTGCGTATAACCGTGTTCATTTATAAGCATCTCATATCCCTTTGCTTCTTCGATAGGATTAAGATCTGCACGCTGAACATTTTCAATAATAGCCAATTCCAAAGCAGTTTTATCATCTACATCACGAACAATAACAGGTAATTGACTTAAATTTGCACGTTGTGCAGCACGCCAACGCCGTTCACCAGCGATCAATTCAAACCGATGAGGATAATCTCTTAAAGGTCTGACAATAACAGGTTGAACCACACCGTGCTGACGAATTGATTGTGCCAAATTATCAAGTTCTGTTTCAGTAAAATGACGCCGTGGATTATGAGGATTACATGAAATAGATTCAAGAGGGATAAACTGTTCAGAAATGCTACCGGATTCGGTTAATTTATCAAAACTTGGTGAACGTGCAAAATTGTTGTTTAAATTGATATCTCCAATCAATGCTGCTAATCCACGGCCTAGTCTTTTTTTTGATAGATCATCATTCATAATTTTGCTCTTTGAATTTTTAGATTATTTTTTATATTTCTAAGCAGCAGCGCGTGCTTGTTTTTCACGTTGAATCATTTCAGATGCTAGACGTAAATAAGCTTGGCTACCAGCACATTTGAGATCGTAAAGCAATACAGGTTTACCAAAAGAAGGCGCTTCTGATACTCTTACATTTCGTGGAATAACAGTACGATAAACTTTATCTCCCATAAAAGAGCGTACATCTTCAACAACTTGATTTGAAAGATTATTACGTCCATCATACATTGTTAGAACGATACCTTGAATTTCTAAAGAGGGATTAAGTACGGATCGCACTTGTTTTACTGTTTCAAGTAATTGACTTAAACCTTCAAGCGCTAAAAATTCACATTGCATAGGCACTAAAACAGAATCTGCAGCTCCCATAGCATTAAGAGTAAGAAGATTAAGCGATGGTGGACAATCAATTAAAATATAATTGAATTTTTTTTCCATTTCCGGATCATCATAGAGAGCTTTACGTAAGCGTTGTATGCGATCTTTTGATGAAGAAATTTCCATTTCCACACCTAAGAGATCAAGTGTAGAGGGAACTATATAAAGATTGGGTACGGCTGTTTTTAAAGCGGCTTGTGTAATTGAAACACCTGAAACCAAAACATCATAAGAAGATAAAGGACGGTTATTACGATCAATCCCTAAACCTGTACTAGCATTACCTTGTGGATCAACATCCATAATAAGGACATTTTCACCAATAGCCGCTAAAGCTGTAGCAAGATTAATAGCTGTGGTTGTTTTTCCGACTCCACCCTTTTGGTTTGCAATAGCGATAATTCGTGTTTCGCTCATTTTGCTCTACCCTCTATATGATCGAATATGAGAAATTTCCAAAATAACAGAATTTTCATCAACTTTACTTTTATGTTTTAACAGATCAAAGTGCCAATTGGCAGAGGCATTTTTTATTTCTGTAGCGTAATCCCGACCTTTTTGCAAAAGAGCTACGGTTTTTTCTGTTGATAAAGGAAAAATAAGTTGTAAAAGAACATTGAGTGGCGCTAATCCTCGTGCCGTTATAATATCAGATATAGGAATTTTTTGATATATATCTTCAATCCTAGCGTGATAAACTGTTGCTGGAAGATTAAGTTGAGCAATAACTGTTCGCAAAAAAGCAACTTTTTTTCCATTACTCTCAACAAGATGAATATGCCCTGCTTTTTTTTCTTTCAGAAAAATAGCAATCACAATTGCAGGAAAACCTCCTCCTGATCCTAAATCACACCAATGTAAAGAATGAGCATACAAAGGAAAAATTTGTGCTGAATCTAAAATATGTCGTGTCCATAGATCTGGTATTGTCGCAGCAGATATTAAATTAATATGCGCATTCCATTGAATGATTAAAGACTCAAACTGAATCAAATTTTCCATCGTTTCACGTGAAACAGAAGGAATAATATTTAATAGTTGTTGATATTTTTGTTCTGTAGAAAAATCCATTAAGCTGTTTTAGCCTTTTCACGTCGTTGACGTTGAATATATGTAATAATAAGTGATAAAGCAGCGGGTGTCATACCATCAATTTTTTGTGCATCAGCAATTGAACGCGGCGATATTTCTTGAATTTTTGATTTAAGTTCATTTGAAAGACCTGAAATTGCCTGAATATCAAGAGAAGAAGGAATTTCTAAACGTTCATCTCTCTGAAGAGAGGCAATATCTTGTGCTTGTTTATCTAAATAAACCGCATATTGCGCTTCAATTTCTAAAGATTCTGCTGTTTTAGAATCAATTGTTTGTAATTGTGGCCAAAAATCTGCAAGACGCTCTAAAGTCATATGAGGATAAGCAAGAAAATCATAAGCTGAACGACGAATCCCATCATGATTAACATGTAATCCACGAGCAGAAGCTTCATTAGGTGTTAAAAAGAGATTTTGACACATTGATCGTGCTTGATCAAGTCGCTGTTGTTTTTCCCGATAACAATCCCAACGTACTTTACTCACAATACCCCATTCTTGTGCCAAAGGTGTTAAACGCGTATCAGCATTATCAGATCGTAAAGATAAACGAAATTCAGCACGTGATGTAAACATTCTATAAGGTTCACAAACACCACGTGAAACCAAATCATCAACCATAACACCAATATAAGCCGTAGAACGACTTATAAGTATTTCATCTAATTTACCTACTTTACGCGCAGCATTCAATCCAGCCAAAAGACCTTGTGCAGCTGCTTCTTCATATCCTGTTGTGCCATTTATTTGTCCCGCTAAAAACAAACCCGATAAAGAACGTAATTCTAAGCTTCTTGTTAATTGTTGTGGATTAACAAAATCATATTCAATAGCATAACCAGGTTGCAAAACTTTAGCATTTTCTAATCCTTCAATGGTTTTCAATAGAGAAATTTGCACATCTTCAGGAAGAGAAGTAGAAAGACCATTCGGATAAACGGTATCATCATTTAATCCTTCTGGTTCTAAAAAAATCTGATGTCCATCACGTTCCCCAAATTTAACAATTTTATCTTCAACAGAAGGACAATAACGTGGTCCTAATCCTTCAATATTTCCAGAATATAAAGCAGAACGATAAATATTATCGCGAATAATTTGATGTGTTTTCTCATTTGTACGTGTTATTGCACATTCAATTTGTGGTTGTTCAATTTTCTCTGTTAAAAGAGAAAAGGGTATGGGATTTTCATCTGCTTGTTGTTTTTGGAGAGCTTCCCAAGCAATTGTTTTTTTACTCAAACGAGCAGGGGTTCCTGTTTTTAATCGTCCAAGTTTTATATGATATTTTTTCAAATGTTCAGCAAGTTTTACACTTGACTGATCTCCCATACGACCAGCGGCCCATGTTTTATTACCAATATGAATAAAGCCATTTAAAAACGTACCTGTTGTTAAAACAACAGCACCAGAAAAAATTGTTCCTTGTTTTTTTAAAATAACACCAGATACACAATTATCTTTAACAATCAAATCAAGTACTTCATCTTCAATAAGAGTAAGACTTTCTTGTTCTTTTAAGAGTTTTTGAATTGCTTCCTTATAGAGTTGTCTATCTGCCTGTGTCCGTGGTCCTCTTACTGCCGGTCCTTTACGTCTATTAAGGAGTCTAAACTGAATTCCAGCAGCATCTGCTGCCCTTCCCATGAGACCATCCAACGCATCTATTTCACGAACCAGATGCCCTTTTCCAAGACCACCAATAGCAGGATTACATGACATTGTTCCCAATGCGGATATTTTATGTGTAACAAGCACTGTTTTGGCTCCTACACGTGCTGAAGCTGAAGCCGCTTCACAGCCAGCATGACCACCACCAACAATAACAACATCATATGATTGCATTTAATTCATTCCGTAGAAAATATTCTAAGGTTTCACGTGAAACAATATATAAATTACATAATCTTTATAATCTGTCTATGAAATAATCAATGTTTCACGTGAATCATTATTTACCAACACAAAATTCTGAAAAAATAATATCAAGCAAATCTTCAACATCAATATCTCCCGTAATTTTTCCAAGAAAATCACTTGCACGTCGGAGATGTTCTGCACGTAAACTGAGATCAAGAGAATGATAATTGAGAGAATGTTCAATCTCTTTAACAGCTTCCTTTAGTAGTTGAAGTTGCCTTTTACGTGCTGGAACAAGATTTCCAACTTCAGAAGCACGATGATGGCAAAATGATTCAAGTTCTTTGATAAAACAATCAAAATTTAAACCAGTTAATGCAGAAAATTGTATAGACCAACGTTGATCATTTTTTTCATAAAGATCAAGTTTATTGCCAACACACCATATTTCAGCCGATGTTTCTGGTAAATCAACTTTCTCAGGATTTCCTATATCATAAACCAAAATAACCAAATCAGCTTCCCTAACATGCTGCTTAGCAACTTCTATTCCCATCTGTTCTATTTTATTTTCTGTTTTTCTAAAACCAGCAGTATCGGTTAAAAAAACAGGTAAACCACCAAGAATAAGTCTCATTTCTAAAGCATCACGGGTTGTTCCTGCTTCTTCTGTTACAATAGCAACAGATCTTCCTGAAAGACGATTCATAATGCTTGATTTTCCAGAATTAGGAGCACCAGCAATAACAATTTTTAATCCATCACGTAAAATACTCGCACGCTCTCCTTCAATAATATGTTCTCGAAGAGAAGTACAAAGATCTTTAACATCTTTCCAAACTTTATCAGATATTGCGTTTGGAACATCTGCTTCATCCACAAAATCAAGTTCTGCTTCAATAAAAGCACGAACCTTCATAAGTTTATGGCGCCAATCACGATAAAGCGTCGTTAAATGTCCACTTGTACCCATAACAGCTAAACGACGCTGGCTTTCCGTTTCCGCTTCTATTAAATCAGCAAGACCTTCTGCCTGAACAAGATCTAATTTTCCCTCCATAAAAGCACGGCGTGAAAATTCTCCTGCCTCTGCAATACGGCATCCAGAAAATGTCGACAATTCATCGAAAAAACGATTAACAACAGCTTTTCCTCCATGCAAATGGAATTCTGCACAATCTTCTCCCGTAAAACTATGAGGAGCAGGAAAGAAAACAGTTAAAGCAGAATCTAAAAAACTACCATCACGAGCAGTAAGGTTTCCATAATGCATAAAGCGTGCTTTAGGTAAACAACCACAAAGCGTTTTAACTATATCCACAACATGAGGACCAGAAAGCCGAATGACTGCAACCCCTGAAGGTAACAATCCACTCGAAACAGCAAAGATTGTATCCACAGGTTTTATCCTAATAAAAACTTTAATGTCTCTACGTATTCATTGAATCAAAAAACTCACTATTATTTTTTGTTTGCTTCAATTTATCAATCAAAAATTCAATTGCATCTGTTACATTCATAGGTGCTAAAATACGACGAAGAACAAAAATTTTATGCAAATCTTGTCGTGCTACCAAAAGCTCTTCCTTACGTGTTCCTGACTTTAAAATGTCCATAGCAGGGAAAATACGCTTATCAGCAACCTTACGATCAAGAACAATTTCTGAGTTACCTGTTCCTTTAAATTCTTCAAAAATAACCTCATCCATACGGCTTCCTGTATCAATCAAAGCCGTTGCTATAATGGTTAAAGATCCGCCTTCCTCAATATTACGTGCTGCACCAAAAAAACGTTTTGGGCGTTGGAGAGCATTAGCATCCACACCACCTGTCAAGACTTTACCTGAAGAAGGAACAACCGTATTATATGCACGCCCAAGACGTGTAATAGAATCGAGAAGAATAACAACATCTCGTCCATATTCAACAAGACGTTTGGCTTTTTCAATGACCATTTCTGCCACTTGTACGTGACGTATTGCAGGCTCATCAAAAGTAGAAGAAACCACTTCTCCTTTTACTGAACGCTGCATATCAGTAACTTCTTCTGGTCGTTCATCAATTAAAAGAACAATGAGATAACATTCAGGATGATTAGTGGTAATAGAATGAGCAATATTTTGAAGTAAAACTGTTTTTCCTGTCCGAGGTGGCGCAACGATTAATCCTCTTTGTCCTTTTCCCAATGGAGATATCAAATCAATCACGCGTGATGACATATCTTTCTCTGTAGGATCTTGTATTTCCATTTGGAAACGTTCATTTGAATAAAGAGGAGTAAGATTATCAAAGTGGATTTTATAACGAATCTTTTCAGGTTTTTCGAAATTAATTGTATTAATTTTAAGGAGAGCAAAATAACGTTCTCCCTCTTTTGGACTGCGTATAGGACCTTCAATTGTATCGCCTGTCTTTAAAGAAAACGACTGTATTTGTGCAGGTGAAAGATAAATATCATCAGGACCAGGAAGATAATTAGCATCAGCAGATCTCAAAAATCCAAATCCATCTTGTAAAACTTCAACAACACCTTCTCCTATAATTTCAACGTCTTGTAGAGCAAGTTTTTTCAAGATAGCAAACATTAATTCTTGTTTGCGCATAAGGGAGGCATTTTCAACTTCTAATGTTTCAGCAAAAGAAACAAGCTCAACGGGATTTTTGCTTTTAAGTTCTTGTAGTTTCATTTTTTGCATGAAATATGCTCTTTGTAATTAAGGAGAAGATTGTTTTAAAGAATTTATGGAAATTTATGAGTGAAATATTATTAAGAAAAAATATTCTACACTCAATTTTTTTAATCTGCAAGTACCATTTATATGAAATTTGTTCCTGTAATATTAAGTAATTGTATGAAAAACTTGAAAAAATATAAAATCCAAATAGTATTTAATTATTTTAATAACAAAAATGTAAGTTAAAGTTATAGCATTAATGAAATGCTATTCAAAAGTATTTTTTACAGAAATTTATATTAATAAATTTATATTAAAGAAAGGATTCTTCTTATTTATAACTGTGTTTAGTGTGGATTATTATTTATGCTCAATTTTATCCACAAAAGGAAATGAAAAAAGGATAAAAATAACACTATCTTAAAGATATTATCCCCTCTTTTTTTATAAGAGGGATAAATTATCACAAGCATTTAATTTGTGCATAAAAAAGAAAAAAATTTTCTAAATTTTAGTTTTATAAAAAATGGTGAAGATATATGCACATGTCTTAACAAGGAGTTAAAATTTTTGTGACAAAAGAAAAAAAATTCTTTCATTTACACATGCTTTCTGATGCAACGGGAGAAACATTAATCTCTGTTGGAAGAGCTGTAGCATCCCAGTATGCAATGAGTCAGGCAACAGAGCATATCTATCCTATGATTCGTAATAGAATACAGTTACAAAAAGCTCTTGATGAAATACAACAAGAGCCAGGTATTGTTCTTTACACAATGATTGATGAAGAACTTAAACTTCTTCTTCAAAAAAGATGCAAAAAAATAAAAGTTCCCTGTATTGATATATTGCATCCTGTTTTAAATGCTTTTCAGTCTTACCTCGGAATGCCAACTCATTTACGTGTTAGTGCACAACATGATCTTAATGCAGATTACTTTCGTCGTATTGAGGCACTGGATTTTACAATAGAACATGATGATGGACAGTCTTCCAGTAGCTTATCTGAAGCAGATGTGATTCTTGTAGGAATTTCAAGAACCTCTAAAACGCCAACAAGTATCTATTTAGCAAATCGCGGAATAAAAACGGCTAATATTCCTCTTATTCCTAATATTGATTTGCCAGAATCTCTTTTAGAGGCAAAAAATTCTTTAATTATTGGCTTAATCGCTTCAGCAGAAAGAATCTCACATATTCGCCAAAATAGAGATTTGGGAGAAGGTTTTGCTCTTGATAATTATACAAATCGTATCAATATAGCTGAAGAATTAATCTATGCAAAACGCATTTGTGAACGTTTTGGTTGGCCTATTATTGATGTCACAAGACGTTCTATTGAAGAAACTGCTGCTGCAATATTTGAACTGTTATCACGATTTCGTGAAGGAAATGAGAGAAAATTCTCATGAACGCAGATACTTTAATATTAGCATCTCTTAGTTTTTATCGTGCAAAATTATTGAAAAAGGCAGGTTTAAATTTTTCCATTGAAGGAGCTTCTTTTGATGAAAGAGAAGTAGAAAAAACAGCAAAAGAAAAAACACCTAAAGAACTCTGTTGTTTTCTCGCGAGTGCAAAAGCAAAAAATGTTTCAGACCGTTTTCCTGATTCTTTCGTTATTGGTTGTGATCAAGTACTTGATTTGGAAGGTCAAGTTTTTCATAAAGCAACAAATATTAAAGAAGCACATCAACGTTTATGTGAGTTATCAGGAAAAACCCATTCTCTTCATAGTGCGGTAGCTTTATTTAAAAATGGTCAAAAAATTTGGGTTGAAGCTTTTAGTGCACATATGTCCGTCCGCTTGCTCTCGTCAGAATTTATTGAACGTTATTTAGCACGCGTAGGAAAAGATGTTCTAAACAGCGTGGGAGTATATCAAATTGAAGGGGAAGGGATTCATCTCTTTGAAAAAATTGATGGAGATTTTTTTACCATTGTTGGTTTACCTTTACTGCCTCTACTCATAAAACTGCGCCACTTAGGAATTATTGATGGTTGACTTAACAATAAAAAAAACAAATTATCCGCGTGCTTTTGTTGTTGGTTCTCCAATTCATCATTCAAAATCGCCAAAAATTCACAATTTTTGGCTTAAACAATATGGTTTACAAGGAGAATATATTGCACAAGAAGTAACATCTGGACAGTTCAGTCATTTTATTGCGTCTTTACAAAAAATAGGCTTTTGTGGAGGAAATGTTACTTTACCTTATAAACAGGAAGCTTTTCGTTTAGCATCTTATAAAGATGAGATAGCAACAATGATTGGTGCTGTTAATACACTTTGGTATGAAGGAGATAAGCTTTGTGCCACGAATAGCGATGCCTATGGTTTTAGCGCTAATCTTGATGATTTTGCATCTGATTGGGGAGGGGAAACAGCTCTTGTTTTTGGAGCAGGTGGTGCCGCGCGCGCTATCTTATATGCCTTAAAAAAACGCGGATTTGAACAGATTTATTTAATTAACCGTACAAAACAACGCGCTGATAATTTAGCTCAGCATTTTGGAAAAATCATTAAAGTTTACGATTGGCATAAAATCCATGAAATACTTCATCAAGCTGATTTGATTGTTAATACAACCTCTATTGGCATAAAAAATTCGGAAGAAAAAAGTGATTCTTTTTTTTGTGATTTTCATAAAGCAAAAAAAACGGCGTTAGTAACAGATATTGTTTATACACCATTGATAACTCCTTTTTTACAACAGGCAAAAGCTTGTGATCTCAAGACGGTTGATGGACTTGGAATGCTTCTACATCAGGCTGTTATAGGATTTGAACAGTGGTTTGGAATAAGACCACAGGTAACAAAAGCGTTAAGGACAGCTATTTTAGAGGATATGAGTGAAAAAAGAGAATGAAGATCATAGGATTAACGGGATCAATTGCTATGGGAAAATCAACAGTTGCTGATTTTTTTAAGCAAGCGGGTATTTCTGTTTTTAGTGCTGATGAAGCAGTACAACAGCTTTATAAAAGTGAGCCAGCTTTGTCACTCATAGAGCGTATTTTTCCTGGTGTTGTTGAAAACGGTGAAGTTAATCGTTTGAAACTTTCTGAAATTTTGATTGATGATAAGGAAAAATTACAAACATTAGAAAAAATAGTTCATCCTTTGGTGCAAGAAAAAGAAAGGGAATTTATTGATATAGCGCGTGAACAAGGGAAAAAATTAGTTATTCTTGATATTCCACTTCTTTTTGAAAAAAATGGTGAAAGTCGTGTAGATAGCGTTATTGTTGTTTCAGCTCCACCAGAAATACAAAAAGAACGTGTTATGATTCGCCAAGGTATGAATGAGAAAAAATTTGCCTTTATCAATGCTCAACAAATGCCAGATGAAAAAAAACGAGAACGTGCTGATTTTGTTATTGATACAGGAAAAGATTTAGAGAATACACGTCAACAGGTTTTAAATGTGCTAAAAAATTTGCTAAAGAATTGAAGTTATGCGGGAAATTATTTTTGATACAGAAACAACAGGTTTAGATAAAGAGAAAGATCGCATAATCGAAATTGGTTGTGTAGAAATGGTTGATCGTTATCTCACAGGACGCCAATTTCATGTTTATTTAAACCCTGAAGGCGTTATTATTCCTGATGAAGTTGTAGCAATTCACGGATTAACCAATGAACGCTTGAAAAACGAGAAAAGTTTTAGTGATATTGTTGATGAATTTTTGGAATTTATCAAAGACGCGACAATGATTGCGCATAATGCGAGTTTTGATATTGGTTTTATTAATGCAGAATTAAAACGCGTCAACAAACCGCTTATCAGTGTTGATAATATTCTTGATACACTGGCTATGGCACGGCGTAAATTTCCTATGGGTCCTAATTCTCTTGATATTTTATGCAAACGTTTTGGAATTGATAACAGCCATCGTGTTCTTCATGGTGCTTTGCTTGATGCAGAGATTCTAGCCGATGTTTATATTGAGCTCATCGGTGGAAAGCAAGGTGTATTGGGTTTTGATAACAGAAGGGGTATTGATGAATATATCCAGAATGATAAAGATACATCTTATACCGTTAAAATTCGCCCGCAGGCTTTACCTTCAAGATTGAGTATGCAAGAAAAAAAGTTGCACGCTGATTTTATCAACAAGATGGGTGAAAAAGCTCTGTGGAATAACTTCAAAATTCATGAATAACATCATCTTTTATCTAAAAGAGTCACGATTGAAATTAAAGAATATCGATGTCAAAAAAAACGGTCGTTGTGGGGAGGGGAACACCACAACGACCCTGTCGCTACATCGTACCTCAGCTATCATAGGAGGAGCAAAATGAAAGCTATTAATCCTGTAACAGCAAAGAAAAGCTCTAGGTACTTAATATAAAGTGCAACGACTTCATGTCTTATGAAAAGAAAAAATGGCTTTTTAGAGGCAAAATGAAAAAATATATAAGGGTAATTTGTTTTTTTAGCTGAAATGGAGAAAAAATTGTCATGAAAGCAACAGATCATCTTTTTTTGGTTGACGGATCAGGCTATGTTTTTCGTGCTTATTATGCTTTGCCGCCTTTAAAACGTAAAAAAGATGGACTTCCTGTAGGAGCGGTAGCTGGTTTTTGTAATATGTTATGGAAATTACTTTGTGATGCTCGTAATACAGCTACGGGTGTTGTTCCAACACATTTTGCTGTTATTTTTGATTATTCATCTAATACTTTTCGGAAGCAAATTTATCCTGAATATAAAGCGAATCGCGCTGAACCTCCTGAAGATCTAATTCCTCAGTTTGCGCTCATACGCCAAGCAACGAAGGCTTTTAATTTGCCTTGTATTGAAAAGGAAGGCTTTGAAGCGGATGATTTAATTGCTACCTATGCAAAATTGGCAACAAAGGTTGGGGCAAAAACAACCATTATCTCTTCTGATAAGGATCTTATGCAACTCGTAAATACGCATGTATCCTTGTATGATGGAATGAAAGACAAGCATATAGGTATCTCAGAAGTTATAGAAAAATGGGGTGTTGCACCTGAAAAAATGATTGATTTACAAGCTTTGATTGGAGATTCAACGGATAATATACCAGGTATTCCAGGCATTGGTCCCAAAACTGCAGCTCAGTTGTTAAATGAATTTGGTTCTCTTGATCTTTTATTGCAACGCGTAACAGAAATTAAACAAACAAAACGGCGTGAAAACATTCAAGCTTATAGAGAACAAGTTAAAATTTCTCGTGAACTTGTTAGGCTTAAAACAGATGTTCCTATAGATAGTGATTTAGATGATTTTATTTTGGAACCACAAGATGGTCCACGTTTAATTGCTTTTTTGAAAGCGATGGAGTTTTCAACATTAACGCGTCGCGTAGCAGAGGCAACGACATGCGATGCCGCTATTATTGATGCACTTGATATAAATGTTGAATGGGAAAAAACAAGCGATGGGCATGATTCTGATATAAAAAACATTGAACACATATCACGTCATAATTTTTCTGAAAACTCTCCACAAGTTTTTGCACAAAAGCGTAAAGATCAAGCACTGACTCAAAAAATTACAAGAGATACTTACACAACAATTCTTGATGAAGAAGTTTTAAAAGAGTGGTTATCACAAGCACAAGAGCAGGGTTTTTTTGCTTTTGATACTGAAACAACGTCTCTTGATCCGATGCAAGCAAAGCTTGTTGGTTTTTCACTTGCATTACAGCCGGGAAAGGCAGTCTATATACCTCTTGAACATTTTGAGGAAAAAGAAGATCTTTTGAGGGGCGGGCGCATTACCTCGCAAATTGAGACCCAAAAAGCTTTAGCACTTTTAAAACCGCTATTAGAGGATTCAGCACTGTTAAAAATTGGTCATAATATAAAATATGATTGGTTAGTGATGAAGCAATACGACATTATGATAAGCTCTTTTGACGACACCATGCTTTTGTCATATGCTCTAGATGCTGGAATGTTAACTCATAATATGGATGATTTGTCTGAACGTTGGCTTGAGCATAAACCAATTGCCTATAAGGATTTAACGCATAAAGGAAAAAAAATTACTTCTTTTGCACAAGTAGATTTAAAACAAGCAACCCTTTATGCGGCGGAAGATGCCGATATAACCCTACGCCTTTGGCAAATTTTGAAACCGCAACTTGTCGCTCAAGGAATGGTAAAAATTTATGAGCGCCTTGATCGACCACTTATAGAAGTTCTTGCAAGAATGGAAGAGCGAGGGATTCTTGTTGATCGGCAGATTTTGTTGCGTCTTTCAGGAGAGTTAGCGCAAGCCGCTTTGATTCTAGAAGAGGAAATTTACAAACAAGCTGATGAAAAGTTTAATCTTGCTTCGCCAAAGCAATTAGGTGATATCCTTTTTGGCAAAATGGGATTGCTCGGAGGTGCTAAGACCAAGGGTGGTCAATGGTCAACTTCTGCACAAACCTTAGAAGAGTTGGCTGCTGAAGGTCATATTTTACCGCGTAAAATTATTGAGTGGCGTCAACTTGCAAAGCTAAAATCTACCTATACAGACGCTTTGCCTTCTTATATTTTTCCAAAAACAGGGCGTGTTCATACGAATTATTCTTTGGCAATAACATCAACAGGTCGGTTATCATCATCAGAGCCAAATTTGCAAAATATTCCAGTGCGAACTGCTGAAGGACGTAAAATTCGAACAGCTTTTATTGCTCCCAAAGGACATGTGTTACTTTCTGCTGATTATAGTCAGATTGAATTGCGCATTCTTGCACATATTGCGGATATAAAAGCATTAAAAGAAGCTTTTGCTAAAGGGCATGATATTCACGCTATAACGGCATCACAAATGTTTGGCGTTGCAATAGAGGGAATGCATTCAGATATACGACGGCGTGCAAAAGCGATTAATTTTGGTATTATTTATGGTATTTCAGCTTTTGGATTAGCCAATCAATTGGGAATTTCACGCCAAGAAGCGGGTCGTTATATTCAACTGTATTTTGAAAGATTTCCAGGAATTAAAGATTATATGGAGAAAACCAAAATCTTTGCACGTGAAAATGGTTATGTAGAAACAATTTTTGGACGTCGTATCCATTATCCAGAAATAAAAGCAAAGAATGTAAAAATTCGTTCTCTTAATGAGCGAGCAGCTATCAATGCTCCAATTCAAGGTTCTGCGGCCGATATCATTCGCCGCGCTATGATACATATGGAAGATGCTTTAAAAGAAGAAAAACTATCAGCAAAAATGTTGCTGCAAGTTCATGATGAACTGATTTTTGAAGTACCAGAAGAAGAAAGTAAAAAAACCATGACTGTTGTTAAAAATGTTATGGAAAATGCTACAATACCGGTTCTATCTTTATCTGTCCCGCTTGAAGTGAAAGTCATGACGGCTCAAAATTGGGATGAGGCACATTAATTTTTTTATTTATTTTTAAGAATGTTGATTGAGTTAGAAAGATTAAGATAGGCTTTGATAGGCAAATGATCTGAAGCAATGCGTGCAAGCGGTGAATGATGATTTTCAATACTTGTTACCAATTGGTGGGGAAAAGCAAAAACGCGATCAAGGGCTAAAAAAGGAAAGCGAGAGGGAAAGCTTGGTACAACTTCAAAAGTGCTATCAAAATAGGGAGAAAAATGATTTAAAGATGAGCCTTTTCCCATCCGCCATTCATTAAAATCTCCAATGAGGAGTGTAGGCATAAGGGGGCGTTTTTGGAAAATTTCAAGGAGCATTTTTGTTTGTTGTTTACGAGAGTAACGTAATAAGCCAAAATGAGCCGCAATAATACGAATAGGGCCTGCTTCCATTTCCAATTCTACAACTACAGCCCCACGTGGTTCAATACTAGGAAGAGTGACTTGTAAAGTATCACGTACATATCCCTTTCGCAAAAAAAGAGCATTCCCATGCCAACCATGGCCATGAGGTGACATAGTATTAAGAGGTACAGGAATCAAACCGGTTTCAGCTTTTAATAGCTGAAGATTAATCAAACCAATGCGTTCTCCAAAACGTTTATCTGCTTCTTGAAGAGCAAGGATATCAACTTGTAATTCAGTAATAACACGGACAATTCTTGTAGGATTAAAAATTTTATCAACACCTACACATTTATGCACATTATAGGAAGCAACGGTCAGATCATAATTACTATTTTGATTGATGATGTTTGATTGATGATGAGAGCGGCTGTGAATTGCCTTAAAAAGGGAGCTGTGGAGTTTTTGTTGGATAAAACTGGTAAACCAAGGGAATTTTTGCTTATAAGGTATTTTTGTCATTTTACGAAAAGAATAGTCCCTAAGAGGCCAAGGGTAAAGACTTACACTAAAAACAAAAGAACCTTGTCTCTTTTAGAAACAAGGTTCTTTAATTAAGTTATGATTTTTGCAATCAATCACGGTTTGAGCCAAGAAACTGTAGCAAGAAGACAAACATATTGATGAAATCAAGATAAAGATTCAATGCGCCCATAATAACTTTACGTCCTTTGGTGTCGCTCTCATCTCCTTCATAATACATCAACTTAATGCTCTGGGTATCGTAGGCTGTTAAACCAGCAAAGATAAAAACACCAATCACAGAGATAGCAAACTGCAAAGCGCTTGATCCAAGAAAAATGTTCACAATCATGGAAAGCAACAAGCCGATCAATCCGATGAATAAGAATGAACCGATTGCTGTGAGGTCACGCTTTGTTGTGTATCCATAAAGTGAAAGAGCTCCAAAAGTTGCGGCGGAAATGACAAAGGTTTGCACAACACTTTCTGTCGTATAGCGCAAAACGATTGAAGACAGTGAAAGACCAACCAGAGCAGCATAACCAAAAAAGAGACTACGAGCAGCATTTGTGCTCAATGTATTAATTTTAAAACTGAGAAATAAGACTGCTATGAGTGGTGCAAACATAACAATATAAGAGAATGGCGATGTATAAAATGTTACTCCAAATGGTGTTAGATAAACACTGCTATTGATTTGAGCTGCTGCTTGGCTCATATCTGTTGTCGTTGCTAATGATACAATTGCATAAGCGGCAGCAGCTGTAATAAGCAAACCAATGGCCATTGCATTGTAGACACCCAACATATAGTCGCGTAATCCCTGATCAATTGATGCATCGGCATGAGAAGCAGGTGCCGAACGTAAATCTTTAAAATTAGCCATAATATAAAATCCTTTAGCATATGTTCTGTCAGGTATAGGGCTTTAAAAGTGTCTCTGTCATTACACAGATAAGCTTGGTATAAGCCTTAATTGGGCAAATACAAAAACCCTTAAGAATCACTGACAGAATTCCAGCATATATGCTCTTATTATGGAGATTTATTTAAAAATTACAAGAGATTTATATGAAGAAGGAACCTTACAAATTGGTAAGGAAATAGTTCATTTTAATAAAAAATATTTCCATTTTTTGCCATATTTTTGCAAGATAAAAAGACTATACTTAAAGGCTTTTCTATTTTCACAGAAACTATGTAATACAATCCCTTATAAGATATCCACTATTTTCGCGCTTATGAGAAGAGCGGCAAGTATCATCGCACTATTTTTCAACTTCCAATATTGCATCTGTTTTGTACGGTTATAAGAGCTATTGAATTGGATTTTTATAATAATTTAATTGATATATAATAATAAACTGTCTTTTTGAGTACTAAATGATACTCTGAATATTGCAAGATTCTCAGGTTTCAAATCTGTTTATATTAATCAATATTATTAACTTGCTTGTGTCTTGCAAGAGACATGTTTTTTATGGATTCAACATGAACAGATTTCAAATAAAAGAGATTTAGGCTGTTAAGGGCTTTTATTCAATATGAAAAAAGGTAATTTCTATTTGAATCCATTTCTTTTGCATTGAGCAAGTGTAGAAATGTAAAGTTGAAAAGACAGTAAGATCGTATAGTCCCATGAAGAGAAACACGTAAAATCACGAGCAATAAGAATTGATTAAGAGGAATCAATTTGTAATCAGGCTTGTGATGATCAAGAATCCCTTGTTTTTAAGGTGATGAGAATATCAATGAGAAGATGTGCGGTTAGAATGACGTTTTGTTTTCATCCAAGTACGCAATTCTTCAATAAGGATGGTAATAACACCAAGAGTGATAAAACTATCTGCAAGGTTGAAAATAGCAAAATGAAAGATATCATCAATATGAAAAAGGATATAATCAGTGACATGATGAAAGCGAATACGATCAATAAGATTGCCTATTGCTCCCCCAATAATAAGGATAAGACCAAAGCGCATAAAAGATTTATTATATTCAGTATTTTTCCATAACCATAAAAGGAAGATAATCACAATGATTGTGATGGTAATGATTCCCCAGTGAGAAAAGGAAGAAAAGAACGAAAATGCAATGCCAGAATTTCGTACATGATAAAGTGAAAGGAAAGGAAAGAAGGGGATTTCTGTTCCTAAAGGCATATTGTGCATAACCCAGTACTTGACAGCTTGGTCAAGTCCTATTGTAAAAACTAAGCCAAGGAGAAGAAAAGGGAGTGATTTACGGATCATATTTTTTCCTCGCATGGTTCTAGTGTTAAATAAGGGCGACGTATTTCATAAAGCATAACAGCTGTTGCTACTGCTAGATTAAGCGAGTCAGCACGTCCACTTTGTGGAATACGCGCAAGTTTATCACACCGACTTGTAAGAATATCTGATAATCCCTGTTTTTCATTTCCCATTAAAAGGATAACAGGACCATTTTTGAAATCAAGAGTCCGATAATCCAGAGATCCTTTGAGGTGTGTTCCAACAATCATACCTTTAAAGTGAGAAGACCAGTTTAAAAAGGCATTTTCATCAAAACGATAAAGTGGTACAGAGAAAATTGACCCCATGGTTGCACGGACCGTTTCAGGCGAGAAAGGGTCTGTTGTTTCACCAATTAAAATAACACCTTTAGCACCTACAGCATCAGCGGTTCGAATAATGGTACCAAGGTTTCCAGGATCACGCACACGATCAAGCGCGATGTAAACATCTTTAATCTGCCCTTTTATCATTTCAAAAGAGTGCCATTTTTGCTTGAAAATACCAATAACTGTTTGTGGATTATCGCGTCGGGTAAGTGATTCCATAACCTTTTGTGAGGCTTTAATCACAAAACCACCGTTGGCTACAGCACGTGCGGCAGTATTTTCGATAGTAGCATTACCGATTTCACTTTTAGAAAAAATAAGCGTCTGTATTGTCCAGCCAAGATTGAGAGCATCAATGACCAATTTCAATCCTTCTGCCATGAAAAGACCTTCTCTATTACGGTTTTTCTTTTGGCTAAGTGCTCTAAGATCTTTTATGATGGGGTTGCTAAGAGAGGTAATTTCTTTCACTCTACCAGTTTTTGGTCTACACATATTCAAGCAATCCAACGGCTAAAAAGAGAAGTAGAAAGAGCTCGTCCTGCAACTTCTTCACGCAAAATGAGTTCTCCTGATTCGACTGTACCACCAAGATTTACAAATGCATCACGCATTAAAGCATGAAGTGCAAAGAAGGAAGCACGAATAGAATAAGCTGTAAGGACAACAGAGAGCGGTTTATCAGAGAGAAGTTTACGACAATTTGTGATCATAGCTGGTAAATGATCAAACAGTTGCCAAATTTCACCATGGGGTCCACGCCCATAAGCAGGGGGATCAAGAAGGATCATATCATAGCTTTTCTTACGACGCAGTTCACGCTCGACAAATTTCATAGCATCATCGCAAATCCAGCGAATAGAATGATCTGGTAATCCTGCTCTTTCTTGATTAGCTTTTGCCCACGCAATGGCTTTTTTAGAAGCATCAACATGGGTAACATTCGCCCCCGCTCGTGCTCCAATCAAAGAGGCAATACCTGTATAGCCAAAAAGATTCAACAATTTTATAGGGCGTTCGGCTTGAACAATTTGTTCTTCCATAGAGCGCCAATGGGCATCTTGTTCAGGAAAAACTCCTACATGACGAAAGGAAGTAAAACGGCCTAGAAAAGACAATCCATTCCAAGCAAGAGCCCATGTTTCATCAAGTGGCTTTTTAGGAAAATGCCAACGCCCAACCCCTTCTTCATCAAGATTTCCTGTGAAAATAGCATCAACATCAGCCCATTGTTTTTGTGGTAAAGCGGGTTTCCATAGTGCTTGACCTTCTGGTCGAATAATACGGTAAGCTCCATAACGTTCTAATTTTTGTCCATGACCAGAGTCAATGAGAGCATAGTTTTCGCTTACACCCGTTTCTAAAATAAGGGGCAATTTTTCCTGCGGATATCTATTGTTATGGGAGGATTGAAAGCATTGTGCGGGCATGTTTTGTATCATGGTATATGAGGTATAAAAATATATTATAAAGCTCTTAAATGTTTCGTAAAAGTGCAAAAAAGCTAAAGTCAATTAAAACATGTATAAAAAAGAAAAAGAGCACTTTTAACTCTGTACTGAATATAAAATACTAAAGATAAAAGATTTCATTTAAATACCATTACACAAGATTTGTGATAGATGTTTTCAATTTTTCAATCTCAGCTTCACTTTTTTTGAGAGCTTTTTTGTATTTGTGATAGGAAAACCAACTGATCAGATTTCCTAATAAAACACCAAAACCAAAGAAAATAAAGAGCCATATAAAGAGGGGAGCATGATAAGTAAAACTTTCAGGATTTGCTCGAAAAGGATCAAGGGTTAACGGGACCATTTGACGATTAGCCACGATAAAAACAATCAAAACCGCTGCGAGAATCACACTGATACTTGTTAGAAGAATACGTTTAATTATCATAAGTTTCTCACTGATTAAGACGGTCGCGTAAATCCTTGCCAGTTTTAAAAAAAGGAATCCACTTTTCTTCAACAGAAACGGCTTCACCTGTTCGTGGATTACGTCCATTACGGGCTGAGCGGCTTTTTACAGAAAAAGCTCCAAATCCACGAAGTTCAACGCGATTGCCATTTGCAAGTGCTGTTGCAATTTCCTCAAAAATAGCGTTTACAATATTCTCCACATCCCGTTGAAAAAGATGCGGGTTATGACGAGCAATAATTTGCACAAGCTCTGATTTTACCACAATAGCCTCACTTTCACACAAAAAAATTTTTGTAATTGTGCACTCCATGCATATTACAATATATAAACGGATAAAAGCAAAATAAAATCAAGAAAAAACAAATTGCAAGAAACAAAATTTGAAAATACCTTCTATAAAGGGTATACAGATTAAAAATGCGGAGGATTTAAGAGATCAGGAGAGTATGTCCGTACACAATCATTATAAAGCCTTTTCAACGCAATCATCTTTTGGAGATGTTTTAAAAAAAGCATCCCGTCATTCGCGTCGCATTAGCATATTAAAAATTTTTTTACCTCTTTTAGCGTTGATTTCAGCGCTGGTTTTTTGCTGGTTTACGTTTTTCTTAGTTCCCGTTACTTCTGATTCTATGCCTTTGAATAATGGAGAAAGTGGCGTGATGAATTTGACGATGCTTAATCCAAAATTAGAAGGGTATACGCGTGCTCATGAACCTTATTGGCTTAAAGCAGAAAAGGCATTTCAAGACCATACACACGCTGGAATGATTGGGTTGCAAAACATTACAGCTAGAGCATTTATGGGCCAACAAAGACAGATTTTTCTCGCAGCACAAGGGGGGGTTTACGATAACATTAATGGTTTTTTACAGTTGGACAAGCCATTCACCATTACGACGAATGATGGGATGATGGTACAATTTATGTCAGCTAGTATTAACTTATCTGAGGGACAGTTAAAAACAGATCAACGTGTTAATATTCAGCAAGCCGGTTTTCATCTTGCCGCAAACGCCTTACAAATTCGAGAAAAAGGAAAAAACATGTATTTCCATGGTGGTGTGCATTTAGTGCTTCAAAAGCAATAACGCAATATCAATACAAATCTTTAAAGGATATTTATAAAGTATGCGTATATACAAACAAAAGAATTGAAATAATGAAATCGTACAAAAGATGGATAGGTGTGATGTTGGCTTTTAGCATGGGAATGTTAGGAGGAGGAGCAGTTTTAGGATATGCTGAAGTGGCCCATTTTGGAATAAGTCTATCTAGCGATAAAGAACCGGTAGAACTTCATGCAGATTCTTTGGAAATACGTGATAAAGAAGGGATAGCGCTTTTTAAGGGTGATGTTTCAGTGGTGCAAGGTGAACGTCTTTTAAGAACGGCAGAATTAGTTGTTTACTACGATAAAGCATATAAAGAAATTGATAAAAACAAGGAAGATACAAAGGCATCATCTGTTTCTTTATTTGGTTCGTCGAGTATACAAAAAATGGAAGCTTTAGGAAAAGTTTATATAAAAATTGCTACGCAAGTTGCTACGGGTGATAAAGGCGTTTTTGATGGAAAGTCAAAAATGATGAGTTTGACAGGGAATCATGTTGTGTTAACTGATGGTGACAATGTGGCAACGGGGTGCAAACTAACGGCAAATATGGAAAGCGGAAAGGCTTTTTTAGAAGGCTGTGAGACGCCTAAGAAAAAAGGTCGTGTTTCTATTATTTTAAAACAAAATCAAAAGAATGGCCATTAAGATTTCATGTTTGGAATCAAAAGAGAAAAACAGACCGATAGATATAATCTTGAAAGTGAAGCTTCAAAAAATCCCTTAAAAGGGACCTTGATTGCCAGTAATTTGATTAAAGTTTATCGAAGAAGACGAACTGTTAATGGTGTTTCTTTTGGTATTCGTACGGGAGAAGCCGTTGGCATTTTAGGGCCCAATGGGGCAGGTAAAACAACTTGTTTTTATATGGTTACGGGGCTCATAAAATCTGATGGAGGATCCATTACAATTGATGGATTTGATATTACGCATCTTCCGATGTATCGACGTGCGCGTTTAGGTATTGGATATCTTCCACAGGAAGCGTCTATTTTTCGTGGTCTTTCAGTAGAAAATAACATTAAAGCTGTTTTAGAGGTCGTTGAAAAAGATCGCCTTAAACAGCGTGAAGAGTTAGATAGCCTTTTACATGAATTTAAAATTGATCATTTACGTAAAATGTCTGCACTTTCGTTATCTGGAGGTGAACGTCGGCGACTTGAAATTGCGCGTGCTTTAGCTTCTCGTCCCCATTTTATGTTACTTGATGAACCATTTGCAGGAATTGATCCTATCGCTATTTTCGATATTCAACAACTTATTCGTCATTTAACGAAGCGTGGCATTGGTGTTTTAATAACAGATCATAATGTGCGTGAGACATTAGGGCTTGTCGATCGCGCTTATATTATTCATACAGGGCGGGTGTTAGTTCACGGTTGTCCTAATGATATTATCAACAACGTTGATGTACGCAGAATTTATTTAGGAAATCAGTTTTCTCTTTGATTTTAGAGCTTTCACGAGTTTCCATTTAAGTTTAACCAAACATTATTACTGAAAATCTCCTTATTTATGCCAAAACTTCTTTTATGACTATAACCTTAGAATGTTTTTATTGAGTGGTGAAAAAAGCTTCATCATTAAAGAGTTAGTTTGTTGTTTTATAAGTTTAGCTTACTCATGATCGTATCATAGAAAATATATCACTAGATTAACGTGATAATGAGTGATAAACGAAACTCTCAATAAGTGCGTGTGTTATTGAAAGGTAAGAGGTATTTATCATATTTTTCTCTGTCGAATCAAATAATATATCGATGATGCTGTTTTAGGTATTTTAATAGGATCACTGGTTATATATTGCGGTTATTCAATAGGAGTTGTCGTATTTTATTGGTTTATATAGCCCTATTTAAAAATAGGAGCTTGGCTACAGATATCAGGCTAAATCTATAAATCTTTTAAAATAACCATTAAATCTCTAAAAACCTTTATATTCTTGTTATAAGGCGGTATTCAAGCTATACAGTAATTTCCAAAATAAAGGTCCATTTTGCTCAGTATGCTTTTCATCTTAATTTAAGGGATCATTTTTAAAGAAAGAAAAACTCTGATGGCGAATTATACATCAATTCTTATGACAAGTTTAATAAATTTATGAATAATGACCTTTGTCTAGAGTCGTAAGGAAATTAACTTTATGAGCAACTTCATTTCTTTATTTTCTCATGCCGTTAATGAGAAGCTAAATACCATTTATCGTTGTGTTAAAAGTGATATGACATGTATTGAGTTATCATCCGTTCTAAATTGAAAAACAACAGCATATGCGATGTTGCGAAAAGTGAAAGAACATTAAATATCTATACCGTTTATAGGTTTATTGATGAGCATTTGAGCGTGTAAGAGGAAAATTAAAGTATGAATTTGAGTGAGTTAATAGCACCGGAAGCGATCATTCCGGCTCTTAAGGCTAATTCGAAAAAACAAGTTCTACAAATTTTAGCCGAAAAAGCGTCACAGCTGACAGGTCTTAGTGAGCATGTAATTTTTGATGTTGTTTTGCAACGCGAGAAGCTTGGTTCAACGGGTTTGGGTGGTGGTATTGCGATTCCTCATGGGAAATTACCTGATATTGATCGGATTGTTGGTATATTTGCGCGTCTTGAAAGTCCTGTTGATTTTGAAGCTCTCGATGACGAACCTATAGATCTCGTTTTTCTCCTTTTGGCACCTGAAAATGCTGGTGCAGATCACTTAAAAGCTTTATCACAGATTGCACGTGTTTTGCGTCATGCTGATGTTGTACAAAAGTTGCGCAATACGCATAATGCCAATGCGCTTTATGCTTTATTGATTCAGACTTCAGAATCAAATGCGGCTTAAAAGGTATTATGAGCGTATAAATTGCGATGTATGCACCACAGAGCATAGGAAATAATATAATTTGCATCTTAAGACTAATAACAAAAGGTTACGTCATGAGATTTTAAAAGTCATTTCTAAGTGAATCTTCTTTTTAAAGAGCGAGCAACAAAAACGAAGGGCTTGTTCTTTCTTATTCTTGTATATTAAAGCATCCAATTATTATGGTCATGAATTTTTTTATCCTATTATACTGTAAAAACATTAGCATTTGAGGTGTGGTGAGATAAAACCTGTAAGTCTTCTTAATATATTAAGTGCTTTTAGAGTGCGTGGTAAATATTCTTAAGCAGGACTTATTTGTAGAGCCTTTAGTTAAGTGAATCACATTAGAGGGAAGGCAAGAGGAACTCGGCTCAACAAGAATCCAAACTTTTTATACACCAGATTGGGTTAAGAATCTTCGCTCTTTGAGGGTGGGAAAGACATCAATAGAAAAGTTTATTCGTGCATTGAATTTTTTTGTAAATTAATTTTAAGTATTTAGGGATAATATTATTAAGATTCAGGTAGAAAATAAGGGATACTGTATCCTGTGTGTATCAATATCTTGATTTATAAAGATAATTCACATATTTTACATGTTGAATGAGAGCCCCGAATATCATAAGATTCCCTCATGCCGAACCTATTTATGTTGAATCAATCAAAACCATTCACTTACACGATTACAATCGAGGAAAGCCGTGTGGATAAGACTGTATGAGAAATGAGTAAAAATGCTTCTTATGAACAGTCTCAAGTGCCAAGGGCTATAGCAATATTGGAAGCTGGCAAAGTGTGATTAAGTATGATTTAGATGTCAGCTGTTATATAGAGCTCATACTAAAAAATAATTTTGTACGGTAAGAATGAAAACTATACCTTTAGGTTGGATGAAAGAGTTTTTGTGCATAAGAAGATTTATTCAAGTGTCATTAATTGATTAAAATGTTGTTAAAAAAACGCTAATGTTAGAACTGCTATAGAAA
Source organism: Bartonella sp. TT110JLCBS (assembly GCF_042193405.1). NCBI lineage: Bacteria > Pseudomonadati > Pseudomonadota > Alphaproteobacteria > Hyphomicrobiales > Bartonellaceae > Bartonella > Bartonella sp. TT110JLCBS. Next base: position 100,207 of record NZ_JBHILT010000002.1, on the reverse strand, counting down.
AAAGTTTATATTTCTTTTTATGAATTACTTAGAAATAAGATAAGGGGACTTGTCAAAAAATTCTTAAAACGTTTTTGGTAACAGAAAGAAAGGAATTGTCTAATACATTCAAAATAATATGTTTAAGCTATTATAAGCGACTAGAATCACTTTAGAACTTAAAAATTGGAGATGAAATATATAGGAAGAATTAATAGGAGCAAAAGAAACAAAGTGACATGTAGTTGTTGAGACAGAATCTAAGTACTTTATGTTTCATGACCAATGTAGTGATAATAGTCTATTATTTTTTTAAGATATTTTGAAGATTATGAAAAGGCGATATGGGGACGATGTTGAATACGAAGTATGAATACACTATAATGGGTAAAAGGTGAGGTATTTACGAACATAAATGCATTAAATATGTGAAGTCGAGAAGTGATATTCGCAAGGCTGTGAAATTTTTGGGGAGTGCAGGGTGTGTTTGCAAAATTTTGCAGCAGATTTCTTGTGATATTAAAGAGTATAGTTTATTTCTTAACGGAGTGGTGGTGTATTTTCATCTCGTTTTGGAGTCCTATTGCTTAAAGAAATCGTTTTTTACAAAAACGAAATGAGTAGCATAAAGTGAAAATGTTATTTTTTAATGGGGTTATTGAATAAGAAGTTTATATTTTGGTAACACCTAAAAGGTCACAATGAAACGTAGAGATCTATTTTGATTGGTGTGAAGGTATTTTGCTTATTGGAGGAATTAGAACAGTGATACATGAGTATTGAGAAGTTTTTGTTGAACTTTTCCAGTGAAGAAAATCTTGTTAGAGACTAAAGAAGAGAGCTAAATAAAGATGTTTGAAAAGACTGTTATTGCTGCATCTGTAATGGTTCTGGTTACAGCTGGGGCCGCATATGCACAAACGCCAAATCGTTTAAATCAATTTGAAGCATGGGGGGCCTATTCTTATAAATCGCCCAAAAATACGATTTGCTATGTGTTATCGGTACCTTTGAAGGCTCTTCCAACGACGGTTAATCATGGTGATAACTTTTTCTTAATTACCAAGCGTTCTCATTCACCTGTTTTGTTTGAACCGCAGTTCATGGCTGGTTATACGCTTCAAGAAGGGTCGAGAGTGACAGTGACCATTGGAAATAAGGACTTTGATTTTTTCACGAAGGATTCCTCAGCTTGGTTGGCGTCATCAGAGCTAGAAAAGCAGCTTGTTTCTGCTATGCGTGCTGGAAACAATATGACAGTGCAAGCGATATCAAAAAGAGGAACGCATACCACCTATACTTATTCCTTAAAAGGGGTCACTGCTGCATTAAATGCAGCTCAAAAGTGCCATTAAGGTTTTGATAACTTCTAAAATAGTGATGTGAATTGGAAAGCAATGGCCATTTCTTATGACCTTAGACCAGTTGGTTCATGTTTTGCACGAAAAACAGATAATGTGGTCGTGAAGGAGAGTTCTAAGCTCTCTTTAATTGGTTTGTCGCAAGATGAAATGGCGCAAGCTTTAAAGACAGTTGGTGTACCAGAGCATCAAACGCGTATGCGTGTCCGTCAACTTTGGCATTGGCTTTATGTACGTGGCGTTTCAAATTTTGATGAGATGCTGAATATTTCTAAAGCAATGCAAGAAACACTTAAGTGCCATTTTTCCATTGCGCGCCCAGAAATTGTTGGAGAACAAATATCAAAAGACGGTACACGTAAATGGCTTTTACGTTTTCCTGCACGTGGAGCTGGAAGACCTGTTGAAATTGAAACAGTTTATATCCCTGAAGAAGGGCGTGGTACTTTATGTCTTTCATCGCAAGTAGGGTGTACTTTAACCTGCTCTTTTTGCCATACAGGAACGCAGATGCTTGTTCGTAATCTGACCGCAGAAGAGATTTTGGCACAACTACTGGTTGCACGTGATTGTTTGGGTGATTTTCCTGATAAGAATACCCCTGATGGGGCAATTGTTCCTGTTGAAGGGCGCAAAATTACCAATATTGTTATGATGGGAATGGGGGAACCTCTTTATAATTTTGAAGCTGTAAAAAAAGCTTTATTAATTGCTTCTGATGGCGATGGGCTTTCTTTATCAAAACGTCGGATTACGCTTTCGACCAGTGGAGTGGTTCCTGGAATTATCCGAACTGGGGAAGAAATTGGTGTTATGTTAGCAATTTCACTCCACGCAGTACACGATACACTAAGGGATATGCTTGTTCCCATTAATAAAAAATATCCGCTTGCTTTACTAATGGATGCTTGCCGTAATTATCCTGGTCTTTCCAATGCAAAACGAATCACATTTGAATATGTTATGCTAAAAGATATCAATGATAGTTTAGATGATGCTAAGCGATTGATTCAGTTATTGAAAGGGATTCCTGCTAAGATTAATTTAATCCCTTTTAATCCGTGGACAGGGAGTAATTATCAGTGTTCTGATTGGGAGCAAATCGAGCGTTTTGCCGATGTCGTTAATCAAGCGGGCTATGCTTCTCCTATTCGGATACCGCGTGGACGCGATATTTTAGCGGCATGTGGACAGCTTAAATCGGCTTCAGAGCGCTTACGGAAATCTGAACGTTTGCGATTTGAAGATGCCGTTGGTCATTAGTTAACGCTATTTTCAGTGATATAGTGATATAAAGCCTGTGCTTTTTTATTTGTAATTTAATATCCAAACCTCATGCGATGGGATATGTGAGATAGAGATTAAGATGGATAAGTACTAGACGAACAGTTCCAGCTTTTATATGTTAAATAGGGGGAAAGATATTCTTTACAGTCTGTTTTGTAATCTCTGAAAAGAGGAGAAAGCCTAATTTAGAGGGAACATAAAGTCTTAAGGATCGTAACTAATTATCATACTCTTTAATTCGGTTTTATGATTTTTAAAAACATCTACGATAATATTTTTTAAGAGTGGAAATTGCACATTGCCTCATGCTTTTGTTTATGACGCTCTTTAATAAGATCACGCTTCATATGCAAAACAGAGGATCTAAAATATAAATACCATTGAGTTGTCCATTGATATGTTTTTTAAGTATCTCTTAGTGCACTCCTCATATCACGATAATGCCTGAGGAATATAACATAAAAGCTTCTGTGAAAATGTATATACTGTCCCATCTTTACGTTTAACAAAGGCGTAAGTTAGTAGCACCATTCTATTTTTCAGCTCCCAATATTGTAACAGTTTTTGGCACTTAAGATGGTTCATAAGAGGTATTTTTATTCTTTTCTTAGATAGTTTTTGTCCATACGAAAATTCCAGCTTTGCTTGTGATTACTAAGGGGAAAGGTGTTGTTTAATTCAACATAAACAGTTCCAGAATGAGAGAATCTTACAATATTTGATGTTTTATTTAAATTAAAAGCGATACATTACACGTATAAATCAATGTTTTGTAACTATAAGGAGATGGAGGGCAAAGCTGGTAAAAATACCAGCGATAAGCCAGTCGAGAATACGAATATAAAGAGGTTTTTTTTTGAGAATTTTGGTAAGTTTATGCGCTGTAAAAACAATTGAAATTGTAATGGGGAAAGAAATAGGGATATAGGAGAGTCCTAAGAAGAGTAACTTTTGTGTTGCCATAGGATCATTCGCATTGATAAATTGTGGTAAGAATGTCGCGTTAAAGAGTATAACTTTAGGATTGAGAAGATTAATTCCAATACCAGCAAGATAGTTACGTTTAGAGCTTTGAGATTTAGAAGATGTTGGTTCAAAGGAAAATGTCGGATTTCTCCGTAACGTTTGAAAGGAAAACCATAAAAGGTAAAAGGCGCCAACAATTTTCAGAAGAACAAAAGTATGTGGCGTAGTAAAGATAAGTGCTGATAAGCCAAGTGCTACGGCGGTAACCTGAATAGCAAACCCTGTTGCACTTCCCAAGGCGCACATAATTCCAGCTTTTTTGCTTTGCGTAATGGTTCGTCCTACAGAAAGCATCATATCAGGTCCTGGAATAAGTGCTAAAATCAACGATGCTAAAGCAAATTGTACAACAATAGACCACTCCGGTAGAAATGACACGTAAATCTCCTCTTATTTTTAAGCAGTGTTCACTATTTATACTTTGAGGCACCTTTATTTACGCTTTTTGCGTCTTTTTAATGTTGCTTAAAAAGAATTTATTTTTATATTTCTTGCATCGTTTTGATTTTTGGGTAGAAATACAAAAAGTAGCTCATATAGAACGTTAAAATGAAAAAGTGGCAAAATATTAGAAAAGTTGTTTTGGCTTATTCAGGTGGATTGGATACGTCAATTATTCTCAAATGGTTACAAAGTGCGCTAGGTGTTGAAGTTGTAACTTTTACAGCAGATTTGGGGCAGGGGGAAGAGCTAGAACTTGCTCGTCGTAAAGCTGAAATGCTAGGTGTTAAAGAAATCTACATTGAAGATTTGCGCGAAGAATTTGTGCGTGATTTTGTGTTTCCGATGTTTCGAGCCAATACCGTTTATGAAGGGACTTATCTTTTAGGAACATCAATTGCACGTCCACTTATTTCAAAACGTCTTATTGAAATTGCTAAGGAAACAGGGGCAGATGCAATTGCTCATGGAGCAACGGGCAAAGGCAATGATCAGGTACGCTTTGAGCTTTCCGCTTATGCGCTTAATCCTGATATAAAGATTATTGCTCCATGGCGTGATTGGGATTTTAAGAGTCGGACAGATCTGTTTGAATTTGCGCGTATGCATCAAATTCCTATAGAAAAGGATAAGCAAGGCGAAGCACCTTTTTCAGTGGATGCAAATTTATTACATTCTTCATCAGAAGGAAAGATTTTAGAAGATCCGGCATTTCCTGCTCCTGAATATGTCCATATGCGTACTCTTTCGCCGGAATATGCTCCAGATCAAGCGACCATCATCACTCTTGGCTTTAAAAAAGGCGATGCTGTCTCAATCAATGGAAAAAATTTATCTCCTGCAACTTTACTTGCAGAATTGAATCATTATGGGCGGGATAATGGTATTGGTCGGTTGGATTTGGTAGAAAATCGTTTTGTAGGTATGAAATCGCGGGGTATTTATGAAACACCAGGGGGGACCATTCTTTTGACGGCTCACAGAGCTATAGAATCTTTAACGCTAGATCGGGGTGCCGCTCATTTGAAAGATGAATTGATGCCGCGTTATGCAGAACTCATTTATTATGGCTTTTGGTTTTCTCCCGAACGTAAGATGTTACAGGCAGCGATTGATTTATCTCAAGAACATGTTGAAGGTGAAGTCACGTTAAAGCTCTATAAGGGGAACGTGATTGTTGAAGGGCGCCAAAGTAAAAAATCACTTTATTCGAGTGAATTGGTAACTTTTGAGGATGATCAAGGTGTTTATGATCAAAGAGATGCAACTGGTTTTATTAAATTAAATGCCCTACGTTTACGTACATTAGCAAAGCGTCATCAAGGTGATAAAGAAAAGAAATAAAAAATACTTTGATAAGTATCATGTGGGGCAATGCTTTTGTATGAAATGCCTAGTTTAAGCATTTTTTCTGTTGGTTTTTACAGTTCTTTCGTTCAATACTAGAAGCTTATCTTTTGCGCTAATAAATATAATAAGCAAAACCCATGATAATCATAGCAATGAAGGCTTCGATAATCAAAACAAGTCAATTTTGCTTTATAATATTGAATGTTTTTGATTTTTATCAGAACAAAATATGTTTATAACGAAGGCGGTTTTTGTATTGTGACTTAAGAGTATAAAGAAATTTTCATCTTTTTGCTTGCTATTATTGACGAATAAATTCAAGAACCATACACCCTACTTTGAAAGATTATAATTTTTAGGATAAATAATGATGCGTAATCAGTGTGATGCCCTTAGCCTTACGCCTGAATTAAAGGATGCGGCTGCTCAATCGAGAACTTGGCCATTTGAAGAAGCACGTAAGATTATCAAACGGTATGAAAAGACGGGTTATCCAGACAGTGTAATATTTGAGACCGGTTATGGACCTTCTGGTTTACCGCATATTGGAACTTTTGGAGAAGTTGCACGTACGACCATGGTGCGTCATGCATTTCATATTCTCACGGAGAATAAAATAAAAACAAAATTGCTTTGTTTTTCTGATGATATGGATGGTTTGCGCAAGGTTCCTGAAAATGTACCAGATCGCAAAAAGATGGAACATTATCTTGGTCAACCTTTGAGCCGTGTACCTGATCCTTTTGGAGATGATTATCCTTCTTTTGGGGCGGCAAATAATGCACGTTTACGGGCTTTTCTTGATCGTTTTGGTTTTGATTATGAATTTGCAAGTGCTACGGATTATTACAGTTCCGGTCGTTTTGATGAAACACTTTTAAAAATCCTTGCTTGTTATGACAAGGTGATGGCAATTATTTTACCAACATTGGGTGAAGAGCGACAGGCGACCTATTCTCTCTTTTTACCGATTTCCCCTTTTTCTGGAAAAGTATTACAGGTGCCGATGATTGCGCGGAATGTTGAAAAAGGGACAGTCACTTATATTGAACCTGAAACAGGAGAAACTATAGAAACAGAGGTTACGGGGGGAAAAGTTAAGTGTCAGTGGAAGGTTGATTGGGCAATGCGCTGGACAGCGCTTGGCATTGATTATGAAATGGCAGGAAAAGATCTTATCGATTCCACAAATCTTTCTTCTAAAATTTGTAAAGTACTAGGTGGAAAGCCTCCAGAAGGATTTAATTATGAGCTCTTTTTAGATGAGAAAGGGCAGAAAATTTCCAAATCCAAGGGAAATGGCTTAACCATTGATGAATGGCTTACTTATGCCCCAACAGAGAGTTTAGGGCTTTATATGTTTTCAAAACCCAAAACAGCAAAAAGGCTTTATTTTGATGTTATTCCTAAAGCTGTGGATGAATATTATGCGCATCTTTCTGCTTATGGTCGTCAAAGTTGGCAAGAACGGCTTAGTAATCCTGTATGGCATATTCATAATGGTTGTCCACCGCAGGTTGATTTGCCTGTATCCTTTGCGATGCTTTTGAATTTGGTAAGTGCTTCAAATGCGGAGAATGCAGAAGTTCTTTGGGGTTTTATTTCTCGTTACGCTAAAGGAGCAAATGCACAAACGTATCCAGAACTTGATCAATTGGTGAAGTTTGCCATTAAGTATTTTGATGTTTTTGTTAAACCAAACAAAAAATTTCGTATACCAGATGACAGCGAACGAGCAACATTAGCACAAATTGATGAAAAATTAGCTCATTTACCTGAAACTGTTGATGGCAACATATTACAAAATATGCTTCTTGATGTTGCACGGTTAACGGAACGCTATCAAGATCATAGCAAAAAAAGCCCTGAAGGTGGGCCTGGTGTTTCCAATGTTTTTTTTCAAATGTTGTATGAAGTCCTTCTTGGACAAGAGCGAGGTCCACGATGGGGATCATTTATAGCGCTTTATGGGATTAATGAAATGCGTGCACTGATTGCTGAAACACTTGCACGACCTATGGAGGAATAATGGAACGAAGAGTGCAGGAAGTAAAGCGACGCCGTACATTTGCAATTATTGCTCACCCAGATGCTGGGAAAACAACATTGACGGAAAAGCTTTTATTGTTTGGTGGTGCTATTCAACTTGCAGGAGAAGTAAAAGCCAAAAAAGATCGTATTCAAACCCGTTCTGACTGGATGAATATTGAGCGTGATCGTGGTATTTCTGTTGTGACTTCTGTGATGACGTTTGAATATGAAAATCATATTTTTAATCTCCTAGATACCCCAGGCCATGAAGATTTTGCAGACGATACTTATCGCACGCTTACAGCTGTTGATAGTGCTATCATGGTATTGGATGGGGCCCGCGGGATTGAGCCTAGAACACTAAAACTGTTTGAAGTGTGTCGGATGCGGGATATTCCTATTGTTACTTTTATCAATAAAATGGATCGTGAGGCACGTGATCCTATAGAGCTTTTAGATGAAATTGAAGAAAAGCTTGCTCTTGATACCGCCCCCATAACATGGCCCATTGGGTCGGGTAAAGATTTTGTCGGGACCTATGACCTTCATCATAATCGGTTTCGTCAAAAAGATGATGAGATAACACAGAAAATAGTTTCAAATCCCAGAGAGGTTGTCCATTTACTCCCTGAATATCAACGTTCCACTTTTATTGAAGGGGTAGAACTTGCTCAAAGTGTTTGCAAGAATTTTGATCTTCAAGCTTTCCGTGAAGGTCATATGACACCGGTTTATTTTGGTTCAGCTTTACGAAATTTTGGTGTTCGTGATTTGATCAATGCGCTTATAGATTTTGGTCAAAGTCCTCGTGATCAAAGTGCAGATCAGCGCAATGTCATAGCAACTGAACCTAAAATGACGGGATTTGTTTTTAAAATTCAAGCGAATATGGATCCTAATCATCGTGATCGTATTGCATTTTTTCGGGTATGTTCGGGAACACTTGAACGTGGTATGAAAACAAAGTTGGTCCGAACAGGAAAACCGATGACACTTTCGGCTCCACAATTTTTCTTTGCGCGTTCGCGCCAAATTGCTGATCAAGCCTATGCTGGTGATATCGTAGGGATTCCTAATCATGGAACATTGCGTATTGGCGATACTTTGACTGAAGGAGAAGATATCCTCTTTAAGGGGGTACCCAATTTTGCACCAGAGATTTTGCGTCGTGTTTGTTTGGGCGATCCAATGAAAGCAAAAAAGCTCAAAGAAGCTTTGCAACAAATGGCTGAAGAAGGGGTTGTGCAATTGTTTATTCCTGATGATGGGTCGCCTTCTCTCATTGGTGTTATTGGTGCTTTGCAAATTGATGTTTTAAAAGAGCGATTAAAAATAGAATATTCTTTGCCAGTGAATTTTGAGTCTGCACGCTTTAATTTATGCCGTTGGATTTCAGCGCAGAGCAAAGATGAGTTGCAAAAGTTTCTCAGCAATCACCGCTCTGCTATTGCGTATGATTTAGAAGGTGATCCAGTTTTTTTAGCGGAGAACCATTTTTCATTAAATTATGAAGCAGAAAGAGCTCCTAAGATAAAATTTTCTACTTTTAAAGATTATCAAGTAAGCTTTTAATGTAAAGAAGAATTTTTTATGTAACAATTTGGTTGATAATGATTTTTCATATTGAGTTAGGGATCTGAATATTGTTATTTTTTCTGAAAACAAAAGGAGTCTGTAAAGAACACTTTCAGATTGCACTGTATAAAGAATACGGTAAATTTATTTATAATATATTTGTAATTGTAACGTCTTTTAAAGTTTTGATATATTTTTTCACAATAGCTTAAGACAAGGTCATATATTTCAGTATTTTGAATGTCAGCTAAAAATCTCCTGTATAAATAGAGCTTTTCAGTTTTTTCTTGTATGAAAATTGTATACAGTCAAAATAATACAAATAATCAATAAGCTAAAATTTGTTATTCCCAATATGAGATCATATGACGTATAAACCACGTGTCTTTTCTATATCTTCTGGAATGGCTTTTTTGCCTCACTTTGTTGAGGCACTGCTCTCCGGTACCCTTATTGATAATTTCGCTACCAATGGAGATATTCAAACTGCTCTTGCCGATAGCCTTATTTATGTTCCGACACGTCGTGCTGCTCGCGCTTTACGTTTAGCCTTTGTTGAAAGAAGCGATACACAATCAACTTTCTTACCAACCATTCGTGCTCTAGGAGATGTCGATGAAGACAGTTTCCTTTTTGTTGAAAATCATACCAGCACTCTGAATCCACCCATTGGAAAAAGTGAACGCTTACTGCTTTTAGCGCGCCTTATTCGCCCATGGCGTGAAAATTTACCTGCGCATCTGCGTGCCATGTTTGGTACAGAAGATGTGCTTATTCCGGCTCATAGTGCTGATGCAATTTGGCTTGCTCAAGATTTAGCACATTTGATGGATGAAATTGAAACAGAAGGAGCAGATTGGTCGAAGCTTAAAGATATTGCACCTGACATGGTTGCTGAATGGTGGCAAATAACGCTCGACTTTCTGACTATTGTTACGCAAAATTGGCCACAAATCTTGACCGAAAGGCAACGAAGCAATCCCGCTGAATGGCGTAATCAAGTACTCACAATGCATGCAGAGACTTTGCGATGCATGCAGCCTGATAAACCTATCATTGCTGCTGGTGTGTCAGGTTCTATGCCCGCAGTTTCTCATCTTTTAAAGGTTATAGCTTCTCTGCCCAAAGGGGCTGTTGTTCTTCCTGGTCTTGATCTTCATATGGATGAAGAACAATGGAATGCATTAAGCACAAGCAATAAAGAAAAAACAGCTTGCGATTTTTTTGATCCTGCAGAAAATGTTTTTAGCCATCCTCAATATCATTTAAAAAAACTTCTTTCTCTCATGGAGTGTCAACGTCATCATGTTTGCGAAATTGGCCAACAGAGTAGCACAAAGAAAAGACGAATGGCTCTTTTATCAGAAGCACTCCGACCAGCTTCTACAACAGATAAATGGGTACAAATTGTCCGTGATGATTATGAGACTCTTTGTGCAGACTGGTCATTTATTGAAGCTATAAACGAACGTGAAGAAGCTCTTGCTATTGCTGTTGCTTTACGCAAAGCTATTGAAGAACCCAAAAAAACTGCAGCCCTTATTACAAATGACCGTAATTTAGCACGCCGTGTTTCTGCGGAATTACAACGATTTGGAATTGAAGCAAATGATTCAGGTGGTATACCACTTGCACAAACATTGCCTGTAACGCTTTTGCGGCTTATCTTAGAAAATGTATTGCAACCTGATGATCCTATTGCTTTTCTTTCTCTTCTTAAACATCCCCTTACAACACTTCAACAAAACCGTCATCGTTTACGAGAAATGGCAGAAAATTTTGAACTTTTTGTTCTTCGAGGGAATACAGGGCGTATTAATCTTTGCGAATGTGATCAATTTCTTGAAAAATGGATTGAAACATCTTTTCATAATAGTTCTGAAAATAACACCCTTGATCAGCAGAAATGTGAAGAAGCACGTCTCTTTTGTCATCTTTTAAAAAAAGCTGTTGAGCCTTTAACGTCTCTTATGAAACAAGAGAAAGAATGCACCATCAATGAGGCTGCAATAGCAACTGTTGAGGTTTTTGAAAATTTTGGTCGCAATGAGGATAATTCTCTTGCACATCTTTATCAACATGAAGCAGGACAAGCCTTATCAAATTTTTTGCGTGAATTGGTCAGTGATCAATCGGGATTAACATTTCATCTTTGTGAATGGCCCGCTATGTTTTCTGCCATAATAGCAACCCGTTCCGTCGCACCTTCGCCTGGAGGACATCCACGTTTATTCATCTGGGGTACTTTGGAATCGCGTTTGCAAACGGTTGATACAGTGGTCATCGGCGGTCTTAATGAAGGGTCATGGCCGATATCAACCCGAAATGATGCTTTTTTATCGCGACCGATGAAAATGATGTTAACTCTGGAACCACCAGAACAGCGTATTGGTCTTTCCGCGCATGATTTTCAATGGGCGATGGGAATGGATAAAGTGGTGATGAGCCGAGCACTACGAGTTGATCATGTTCCTTCTCTCCCTTCACGCTGGCTACAACGCTTAGAAACTGTCGTAGGACAACAAGTTTGGAAACAAATCCGTGCACGAGGTGAAAAGATACGCCATTGGGCAAAGATGCTTGACAATACGGACATGTCTGCTTGTGCAACACGCCCTTGCCCTGTGCCACCCATTGCAGTGCGTCCACGTCATTTTTCCATCACCGAAATAACAACGTTACGCCATGACCCTTATGCCATTTATGCTAAAAAAATCTTAAGGCTCAAACCACTTAAAGCCCTTATTCATGACCCTGGTGCTTCTGAACGCGGAACACTTTATCACGCTATTCTTGCAGATTTTTGCACACAAATAAAAAATCTAAATGCTGCAAATGCATTAGATGTGTTGCTCGCTATTGGACGTAAAGAATTTGATAAGTTTAATTTGCCTGCTGATGTTGAAACAATCTGGTGGAATACATTTGAAAATCTTGCTCCCTTTATTCTGCAATGGGAACAAAGTCTAGAACCCCGAATACGACATTCGGAAGTGGAATCGCAAAAAATACCCATAGGTACAACAGGTGTAACTCTTTCAGGACGTGCTGATCGTATTGATATATTGCCAAACAAAACGGTTGAAATACTTGATTTTAAAACGAGTACACCCCCTTCATCAAAACAGGTTCGCGAATTATTATTTCCACAATTAGCATTGGAAACCGCTCTATTAATGAGAGGAGCTTTTACAGATTTTCAAAATCTGTCCCCCTCAAAACTATTTTATATTCCTCTTAATGGAAAAGGTAAGATTACTCCTCAATTAATTCTTTCAGAAAAAGCGGAAAAAGATCACCAAAATGTTATTAATCTTGGTGAAAGGGCGTGGGAACATCTTATCGCGTTAATGGAGTATTATCAAAATCCACAACAAGGCTATCTTTCACACGCAGTCCCTATGTTAAAACAATATGAAAGTGACTATGATCATCTGGCACGCTTATGGGAATGGTCAAATGGATTTCATAAAGGAGATCAATCATGACTCTTTTTTTTATTCCTGAAGCAGCCCTTGATGCACAAGCAACAGCAACACATCCAAAAACACATGTATGGGTTTCTGCAAATGCAGGATCTGGAAAAACCCATGTTCTAACCGAACGCGTTATTCGTTTGCTTTTAAACGGTACTTCTCCAGCACGTATTTTATGCCTTACTTACACGAGAGCCGCCGCCGCTGTTATGCAATCGCGGATTTTTCGCACACTCTCCAGCTGGAATGAACTCGATGATGCACAGCTTAAAGAAATCTTATCGAAGTTTGAAAACAAACCTATCAGTGCAACAAAAATAACCTATGCGCGCCAACTCTTTGCTCGTGCTTTAGAAACACCTGGTGGTTTGAAAATACAGACTATTCACGCATTTTGCGAATCTCTCTTGCATCAATTTATGCTAGAAGCCAATATTGCTGGACATTTCGAACTCATAGATGATATCAACCGCAAGAAATTACTACAAGAAGCCCGCTGCCAACTTTTAAAGCATCATGATATACAACCCGCTCTAAAACAGCTGCTTAAGGTTATCAGTGAACATACTTTTAACCAATTGCTGTATGAAGCAGCTGAAAAGCAACATAAACTGTCTGATTTTTTGTCTTCTCTTCTGTCTGAAAATGGAGAAGAAAAATTGCGGGCGCTGTTTAATTTAGCACCTGATGATACAAATCAGCAATTACTAGAAAAAATTCAACAGACTGCTCGTCTTCCTCTTTATGCTCTTAACCATTGTGAAACCCATGGGAATAAAAACACTAAGAGTATCATTGAAAAACTTCCCCAATTAGAAACCGCTTGTGATGAAGAAACTATCATTGATATTGTTTCAAATATTTATTTTACAACAGAAGGTAAACCTCGTAATTTTGCACTTATATCGTCTAAAAAATCAGATGAAATTTGGCCTTTTATTCAACAATTGATTAAAGATAAACAAAGCAAGCTTTCTGTTCTTTTAGAAAAATATCACTGTGCAAAAGTTGCCACCCTCAATATGGCTGCTTTTCAGCTTTGTGCCCTTTATCTCAAAATTTATGCAAATTTAAAAAAAGCCAATGGTTTTTTAAACTTTGATGATCTCATTGAGCGCACACTCCATTTGTTGCAACGTGAAGGCGCAAGCCAATGGGTGCACTATAAACTTGATAAGGGTCTTGATCATATTTTGCTTGATGAAGCACAAGATACGAACCCTGATCAATGGAAAATTATTCAACTTTTAGCGCAAGAATTTTTTACAGGTCATAGTCAACGTGACAATATACGTACTCTTTTCGCTGTTGGAGATGAAAAACAGTCTATTTATTCCTTTCAGGGCGCTGCACCAGAAAATTTTGCTGCAAATGGCAAAATTATTCAAAAAAAAGCACAACAAGCAAAGCAGAAATTTGAAAAAATACAATTGAATTACTCTTTTCGCTCCACAGCCGATGTTCTTAAAAGTGTGGATCTTGTCTTTGAAACACCAGAGAATTATAAAGGGCTTTCAGCAGAAAATACAAAAACCATACACGAAGCTATCCGTACTCACAGTCCAGGTGAAGTTATTTTATGGGATGCCATTTCTAAAGAAAAAGACGAATTTCCTGATGATTGGCATGTAACTGTTGATCATTTAGATATACCAGCAGTACGTTTGGCAGAAAAAGTTGCTGAAACGATTGCAGGCTGGTTACACAAAGGAGAAATGCTTCCAGCAAAAGGGCGGTTATTGCGTGCTAGTGATATTATGGTTTTGGTTCGTAAGCGTGATCAATTTGCCCTAGCGCTTTCTCGTGCCCTTAAACAACGCAATATACCCGTCGCTGGTGCAGACCGTTTACAGCTTATAAAACATATGAGTGTGCGTGATTTAATGGCACTCGGACGTTTTGTTTTGCAACCACAAGACGATTTGTCTCTTGCTTGTGTTTTAAAAAGTCCACTCTTTGCGCTTAGCGAAGAGGAGCTTTATCAACTTGCCGCTCACCGTACAGGCTCCCTTTGGAAAAGCCTTTGTGAACAGGCATCGTCGCATATTCCTTTTAAAGATACTTTTGAAAGCTTGAGTCAATATCGTACTTTAGTGGATAAAATACCAGTCTTCGAATTCTATAGTCATATCTTAAATGATGATAAGGGACGACAAAAAATTTTAGCGCGCTTAGGCTCGGAAGCCAATGATGTGCTTGATGCTTTTATGGACTACACACTCGCGATTCAAAAAACGGGGTTACCAGGATTACAAGCTTTTTTGGAAACATTAAGTGTCAGTGAACCAGAAATTAAACGTGAGTTTGACCAAAATCATGAAGAAATTCGCATCATGACTGTTCACGCCGCAAAAGGACTGGAGGCTGCTGTTGTATTTTTAGTTGATCCCGGTAGTGCGATTTGGCATCCCCAGCATTCACCTCACTTGCTTGAAGTTCCCTTGAACAATGCATATTTGAGTGACCAACAAGCTTTTATCTGGCGCCCTAATGCAGAATTCGATACAATGCCTTCTAAACAAGCAATTTTGCGTTTAAAAGAGCGTGCTGAAGAGGAGTATAGGCGCCTTCTTTATGTAGGAATGACACGCGCTGAAGATCGCTTGTTTGTTTGCGGGTATACAAATCAGAAAACGCCATCTCATACATGGTTACAACTGGTAAAGAGAGCTCTCGAACCGCATGCGGTAGCTATAAAAGGTCCTGCGGAAGATATTGCAGCTTGGCGTTATTGCATTACACCGCCTTCTTCTACTTCTATAAACCAAAAAATTTCTTCCGTTGAATGCCAAACACTTCCACCTCTACCAGACTTTTTCTCCCATAAAGTCCCAGCAGAACCGGTGCTCCCAAAACCGTTAAAACCGTCAGTGGCGAGCCTTTCCATTGAAGCTGATACAGAGCTATTCTCAAATCCAAAACAGTTTACCACTTCACCTGTTTTAGGAGCCATGAACACAAACAGAGCTTTTTCCATTGAATATGGTAATCTCGTTCATCGATTGTTACAATATTTACCCGATTGTCCCCCACAAAAACGTCGAGATTATGCTCGAAACTATCTCAATATCAAAGCCTCTCATTGGCATGAGAGCCAAAGAGAAGATGCTCTTTGCCATATTTGGAAAATATTAGATCATGTTTATCTCAAACCCCTTTTTTCTGAGCATTCACGTGCTGAGGTTTCCTTAATGGGTATTGTAAAAATTCGTGGAAAAGAACAAGCAATCTCTGGTCAAATTGACCGTCTCTACATCACGCAAAACAGCATTATCTTTGCCGATTTTAAAACCGGAACTCCACCAGAAAATGAAGCTGCTATTGCTTCCCATCATTGGTTGCAAATGGCTCTTTACCGAAAATTGTTGCAAGCCATTCATCCCGATAAAGATGTCCAAGCTCTGCTTATCTACAGTAAAGAAGCTAAAATTTTTAAACTTCTTCCAGAAAAACTTGAGGCATTTCTTGGTGAAATTGCTTTATAAGTTGCTTTTTCTCTTCAAAGCGTCTTTAGGCTTTTTTACTTTCATAAAATTACTCAAACAAACACCCTATACAATCTTTGGTGTAGAAAAGTCTCTTAATAATTTATCTTTGCAATAACTTGATATGAATTGTTATCATACCAATGTATAGAAATGAATATAAAGGATAACTCAATGACATGTATAAAAGTTGATAAGGACAACTTCGAAAGTGAAGTTCTAACTTCTTCCACCCCTGTTGTGGTTGATTTTTGGGCAGAATGGTGTGGTCCTTGCAAAATGATTGCACCGATTTTGGATGAAATTTCAATAGAAATGCAAAATCAAGTTAAAATTGCCAAAGTGAATATTGATGAAAATCCGGAACTTGCTACCCAATATGGAGTGCGCTCTATCCCTACATTATTAATGTTTAAAAATGGAAATGTTTCATCGAATATGATTGGCGCTGCTCCTAAAGGACGTCTTTCTGAGTGGATAAAAAATGGTCTTAGTTGATGCCATACACAGTAACGATAAAGGAGAGAAGTTTTGTCTCTCCTTTGATTTTTTTAAACATTCTATAATAGCAATTCAATTAAATCAAAAATTTAAATGATTTTAAGAATCCACACTGTTATGCATGATTCAATTGATCATTTTTTATAAAAAATTGCTTTGTATGAAGAATATAGGCAATTCTTTCCTTATATGCGCGTCAAAAATATTGGGTGAATGATAATTTCATAAAGGTCTTTCTTCTTGGATAAGGCTATCAAGATAGGGGGCCAACACATAAAAAAGCAAATACCACTCTAGCAATAAGAAAATTTTAAGCACAAACTTTGCAAATTACTTTTCTGAAGCTCACAATTTTTAAGCAGAAAGAAACAAGCAATTCACTACAGGTTATAGAATGTTCTTCTAAAGGGTTACCACTTCAATTTAAAATTTTCTTATACTATTCTCTAGAATCAAAAAACTTTTTTCGAAGCCTTAAACAAAAATATGAAAGGCAAAAAACATTCTCTAAAATAAATTGATGAATTCCTATAAATTAACGGATGTCCTTTGCAATTTATGTCATTGTTATATGAAAGAGTCAGAGTTTCATCTTCATGGTTGCAGCATTTATAAGGGACTTCTTTATGTTGTTCATTATCTCAAATTTCATAGGTATATCCTGAGATATTACCAACTAAAAAATGATGATGCTCATGATTATATCTATGTTTTTTTAAATGTATGGATTGCAAAAGACTGTTGCAAACGTTCAATGGAATGCTGTGCTGATCTAACTGTTACATGGCGCCCATGAATTTCATATTGTAAGGTAAGTGCAAAAGTGGAAAGCTCTAAAAGAGCTGCACTTCTTTCTGGCCATTCGACAAGTAAAATGTTTTTCTCGTGTGCTTCATAAAGCCCTAATTCATCAATTTCTTCTTCCATAGAAAGGCGATAAAGATCAGCATGAATAATTTCAAACTGTGGAAGTTGATAGCTTTGCATAAGAGTAAAAGTAGGGCTTGGAACATCCATAGTGTTATCGTTTGCAAGTGTTTGGATGATTGTGCGTGCAATGGTTGATTTTCCAGTTCCAAGATCTCCTTGCAGCGTTACAAGATCTCCCGGCTTTAAAGAAAGAGCTAAATTTTGTGCAAAAAGCTTTGTGGCCTCTTCATTTTCAAGAAAAAAACTAAAATTCATTAAGAGTTCCATGAGATGGATGAAAAATTTTTATTATAATAAAGGCTAAAATTAAAAAATCTTATCTCCTTTGGGAAGTGGGAAAAAACATTTAACGGTTGTTCCTTTTCCAGAACCGGTCAGAATTTCAACATGTCCACCGTGCAGTTCAACGAAACTTTTCACAAGGGAAAGGCCAAGACCTGCTCCCGCACGCCCACCATGGTGTGAATGAGAAGAAAAACGTTTAAAAATACGATCAAGAATGTCTTCAGGAATGTCAGAGCCCTCATTGTGAACGCTAAAGACAATGTTATCATCTTCTTCATCGACGCAAAATTCAATAGTACTCGCTTCTGTTGCGAAATTAATAGCATTACTCAGGACATTCACAAAAATTTGATGCAAGCGTTTTTCATCAGCAGAAATAGAGTTTAAGGAAGGGGAAATTTGTTGTAAAAGTGTAATATGACGTCCATTAAGGCGATCTTCCACACGTGCTACTGCTTGTATCATAGCATCGGCAATATTAACCGATTTTATGTCCAACTCCATAATTCCTGCATCAAGGGTGGCAAGATCAAGAATATCGTTAACAATATTTAAAAGAGTTCCTGATTCTGAATGAATGTGCCCGAGATATTCTTGTTGACGTTCATTGATAGAACCGAAAATTTGATCACGTAAAATATCAGAAAATCCAATAATATTGGTGAGAGGTGTACGCAATTCATAGGAAACGTGTTGGACAAATTCATTACGCAAACGATCAGCACTTTCTAATGCTTCGTTTTTTTCTTGAAGAGCACGTGCAACATGAACAGTGTCTGTAACATTCACAAAAGTAAGCATCGTTTGCCCATCGGGAAGAGGGACCAGAGTATAGTCAATAATCGTATCATTTTTGAGATCTATACGACCCGAATATGTTTCACGTTTTTCAGCAAAACCGGTAATGAATTTTGTAAACTCATCCCATTCTTGCCCCGATGTTAAGGTTGAACAATGGCTTTGGAACTGTGTAATATGGGTTCCTTCTACCAGTAAATTGTAAGGAAGCGACCACAATTTCGACAAGGCAGGATTCGATAAACGAAGGCGTCCATCAGTACCAAAAACAACCACGCCTTCGGAAAGTTTATCAAGTGTTTCACCTTGTATTTTTATGAGTGTGTTATAACGGCGTTCAAGATCAATTTTTTCAGTAAGGTTTTCGTAAAGCCAAGTGACGCCTCCTTGTGGATGAGGGTTAGAGACAACACGCACCGTACGCCCATCTGGAAGATTCCAAATTTGTTGGTTTGATTCTGTTTGCCGATAGGCTTTAAAGAGTTCTTCTTTCCACGCGCGCCAATCGGGGTGTTCAGCAATGAGCCCCTTTTCACGCAAATGTTCAAGAAACAAAGTATGGCTTGGTTCACTTTCTAAAAAGGAACTCTCCAACGGCCATAAAATTTTAAAAGCATGATTGCAAAATTTTAATTTTTGGTTTGTATCAAAAATGGCTACAGCTGTTGAGATTTGGTCAAGTGTTTCACAATGGCTTTTAAGAATATATTTTAATTCATGAGCAAGATTTTCATATGCGCTGTCATCACGTGCAAAAGCTGCCATCCCCTCGGCCGTTGTAATCCGTGTGAGATGAAAACGGTGCCGTTCTCCATTAATAACTGTATGAACATGTTCTTGAAAAATTGTTTCTGTTTTACCTGTTTTGCATTGTGTGTTTTCATTGAAGAGATCCCCCACTTCATCATTGTCTTCACGAAAATCTGTCATCTCTCTAAAGGCGCGATTGATAAAACAAACTTTTCCTTCACAATCTTTTATCCATACGGGTTCTTGAATAAGATCAAGAAGATTGCGCTGCATTCTCAGTTCAGTAAGAAGGCGGGCGATATCTTTCTGTAAACGAGCGTTTTCACTTTGTTGTTTTGAAATATCTTGAAAACGAGCAATGGCGACCGTTCCTGCAATAACCCCTGTAACTTGTAGCAGCACATTATTTGTGGTGGTGATAGAAAGTTCAAAAGGGTGACATTGACAACGGAGTTGAGTCAATGCATAGTCAAGTTCTCGCAGAGAATTTTCTTCAACCCAAAGCTCAAAGCGCTGAAAATCTTGCTGATCAATTCCTATTTTTTGCAATGCGGAAAGGGTACCAACTACACGGGGTAAGGTCGTTGGATTTTCCCAAATGAGAAGGAATTGTTCGGTTTCTTCCAAAAGCCATTCATAATATTTAAGTTTTTCAGAAAAATCTGCTTGAATTATCTTCAGAGGTTTCTGTGCTGCTTTTTTTGCACGCACGGTAACAGCCATACACGAGAGAAGTGAAGCACAAGAAATCCCCCCACATAGCGCTAAAAGCAGCCATGGACCATTGGGCAGAGTGAAAGAAAATGGTAAATAACTTTCCAATGACTGAGCAACAGCGCATGTTGGAGAAAAAAAGAAAAAAAGGCAAAATATATACGTATAGATTCGGATCTCTTTTTGAGCTTTTTCTTTGGGGTTATAGTCACCAAAGCTGAACACGGCATCTTTCCCTTTTTTTATCCAAGGAAATGTATTAGTAACGGTAATGGTTTGGTTTATAAGGTCCTTGTGGTGAGACTCCAATATAAGCGGCTTGTTCTTCTGATAAAACACTTAATTTTATTCCTAACCGATCAAGATGTAGACGTGCAACCTTTTCATCAAGATGTTTAGGCAAAACAGTGACTTCATTTGTATAGTGTTCTGAACGGGTAAAAAGTTCAATTTGCGCTAAAACTTGATTAGTAAACGAGGCTGACATGACAAAAGAAGGATGCCCAGTCGCATTCCCGAGGTTTAACAAACGTCCTTCAGAAAGCAAAATGATGCGTTTTCCATCGGGAAAAGTGATCATATCAACTTGTGGTTTAATATTTGTCCATGGCAAATTTCTAAGGGCAGCGACTTGGATTTCGTTATCAAAATGACCAATATTTCCAAGAATACACATATCCTTTACTTGTCGCATATGGTCTAAACGAACAACATCTTTATTGCCTGTTGTGGTGATGATAATATCAGCACTGGAAGCATCATCATCCAAATTAACAACTTCATAGCCATCCATCGCTGCTTGAAGAGCACAGATAGGGTCAATTTCTGTTACTTTAACACGAGCTCCAGCACCAGAAAGGGATGCTGCTGAACCTTTTCCTACATCACCATAACCACAGACAATGGCAGTTTTACCAGCGATCATCACGTCTGTTCCACGTCGAATACCATCGACCAATGATTCTTTACATCCATATTTATTATCAAACTTTGATTTAGTGACGCTGTCATTGACATTAATAGCAGGAAAAGGGAGAAGCCCTTCTTTTTGTAATTGATAAAGACGGTTTACACCTGTTGTAGTTTCTTCACTTACACCTTTGATTGCTGTGCATTGTCGTGTAAAAAATCCTGGTGTTGCATCCATACGTTTTTGTATTTGTTTGAAAAAAATTTCTTCTTCTTCTGTTTTTGGATGCGAGAGGATATCTTTATTTTGTTCTGCACGACTTCCCATTAAAATATAGTTTGTGGCATCAGCGCCATCATCTAAAATAAGATTGGAAGGATGACCATCTGGCCATTGGAAGATTGCATCTATATAAGTCCAATATTCTTCCAATGTTTCACCCTTAACTGCGAATACAGGAATACCAGTTGCGGCGATAGCTGCTGCTGCATGGTCTTGTGTAGAAAAAATATTGCTAGAGCTCCATCGTATATCGGCGCCAATCGCTTTTAATGTTTCAATTAAAACGGCTGTTTGAATTGTCATGTGCAATGAGCCAGAAATACGCGCTCCACGCAAAGGCTGACTAGAGGAAAACTCCTTGCGACAAGCCATCAAACCAGGCATTTCAGTTTCAGCAATGTCAAGTTCTTTACGACCATAAGCGGCAAGAGCAATATCTTTGACAACAAAATCTTGAGCTGCCATTCTTTATTCCTTTAAAATAAGTTTTTCCAAGACGGTAGGAGAAATTAAAAAAAAATGCAAGACAAGAAGAGGACTTCTTTATGTGAAAAAGCTCTTTTAAAATCTCCATAAATTTGTGCAACAAATATGCATTTATGGATCTGAGTAATGATGTTACTGACAGAATAAGAGATCTTCATGATAAGTCTTATTATATAAACAAAATTCTATCCTTTTCACGTAACTTTAAAGCTTTTAAAAATCTCCAGAGGGAATACCTTTTAAATAATAAAAATGGTGCATGTGCTTCACAGTTTTTATATCGATTTTTTATGGGATAATATCGAAAGTATATACTCGTATTCTACTCACTTATGCGGTTGTTAAAAAAGGAAGAGTTACTTTGAATTGCATTATTAAGCTTTTTAGCAAAATAATATAATGCAAAGCCATAGATTATCATATTTATGAATAGGCAATTCAGAATCGGTTCTTTAGGATTCCAATGTTGCAGCTGCTCTTGGATAAAGACAGTTTATAAGAAGTACTTTTCTCCTGTTTTCAACGATTTTATCAAAATCCTATAGATATACGATTAAACATTTTTTGTGATACTGAACAGAGCATTAAAAATGTATAAACATCACTCTATTGAACACTCTGATTTTAAAACCGCTAACAACGCGCTATGAATTATAAATCAAATAATTAACTCAGTTTTGGAAGGATTTGTTCTAAACGAGTAGGTTTTGGGAAAATTGACCATGTGGACGAAATCGCCAGAGATAACTTGGCAAGAATGCAGACATTGCTCTGGGAGTAATTCCCACCCCTTCTAAAGTACATCCATTTTTAATAGCTTCTTGAGAAACTATGTTATCTATTTGCAAAAAGCGTATCTGATTGGCTGTTACAAGTGTTGGTACAAAAGGCAGTTTACCAATTGTTCCTAAAATTCCTCCAATCAATAGACCGGCAGAAAGAGGCATGGATAGGAGTGTTTTTTTACGATGAATGATTTTGAGTATATTTTCAAGAGCATTTTGGAAGGTGATAATTTGGGGACCACCAAGATCATAATTTTTTCCCCAAGTAACCTGTCCATTTAAAGCGCGTGCGATAAACTCAGCAACGTCACCAACATACACGGGTTGCAATTTACTTTGTCCACCTCCAAAAAGAGGCATAATTGGTAAAAAACGCGACAAATCAGCTAAGGTGTTAAAGAAACAATCCTCTGGTCCAAAGATAACGGATGGACGGATAATAATTGCCTGAGGATGCTTGTTATGAATGATTTGCTCACCCATAAACTTAACACGTGCATAAAAACATGAAGCATTCTCGTTAGCCACAAGTGTTGACATATAGATGAGCGGAATACCAGTTTCTGCTGTTAATTCAGCAACATTGTAAACACCATCAATTTGTGTGTTTTTAAAATTCGATTGATTTGCTTGTTTTAAGCTACCAGGCAAAAACACTGCTGCATCAGCTCCAAGCAATGCGCGTGCAACAGAAGCACGATGCTTGATATCTGTTTTAAGCATTTGGGTTTGTCCTACTTCTCCTATTTGAAGCATGTAATAAGCTTTTTGTGGACAACGAACAGCGATGCGAACGCGATATCCCTGCTTAGTCAAAGTTTCAACGACATGCCGTCCTACAAAACCAGATCCGCCAAAAACAGTAATGAGTTTAGGATGTTGATAAAGTGCACAATCAAGTCGCATGATCAAAAAGTCTATCTTTCAAAGTTTTAAAAATGGCTAATTTTTAGCATGGTGGTGTTTTATTGTCACGCAAAATATCGCCCGCAAGATAAAGAGAACCACCAATAAGAACAATCGCTTCTTTATATTCCTTCTTCATCTTATGCAAAGCATCTTGTAGGTGCGCTTTTGGGGCAGCAAGGATTCCTACTTTTTGGGCTGATTCAGCTAAGTTTGTTGGAGAGATACTGGCATTATTGTCACGCAGCGGTATCGTATATACTTTATCGACAAGGTTAGCTAAAGGACGAAAATAACCTACAGCATCTTTGGTATTAAGCATGCCAGCAATCATAATAATGGGACGGTCTGTTTTTTTTCTCCATTGTGTAAGTTCTGCTGCAATAACTTTTCCTGCAGCAGGATTATGACCTCCATCCAACCATAAATCAATATTAGGAGACAGTTGATCAACTAAATGTCCATGAGTAAGATGTTGCATTCGTGCGGGCCAATAAATATTTTTCAAAGCATCCTTTATGGTTTGTTCTGAAAGTTGAAAACCCGCTTGATAGACTGCTTCAAGAGATGCACCAGCATTGGCAATTTGGTGGTCTCCAATAAGGTTAGGAAGGGGGAGATCCATGAGACCTTGATTGTTTTGAAAAACCATACGTCCATGTTCTTTATAGCTTTGATAATCTTGATCACATAGAGAATAAGATGCTTTATTTTTATCGGCAAGGGGTATTAAAGTAGCAAGAGTTTCTTGATAGTTTTGCTTCCCGATAACCACAGGAACGTTTGGTTTGATAATCCCTCCTTTTTGAAAAGCGATTTGAGCAATTGTATTTCCAAGAAAGATCTCATGATCATAATCAATGGGCATAATAAGCGATACAGCTGGTTTGTTAACGACATTGGTAGCATCAAAACGTCCTCCCAATCCAACTTCTAGAATGACTACATCAGCTGGATGTACACTAAACAGCATAAAGGCAGCGGCTGTAAAAATTTCAAAAATAGTAATTGGTTCTTGATGATTTACTTTTATAATTTCACGGATTGTTTCAGCCAATTGGCTCTCTGTAACAAATTGACCACTTCCTTTTTGACCTAATCGGCAACGTTCATTCCAGTTGACGAGATGAGGTGAGCTATAGACATGAACGCGGTAGCCTGCACTTTCCAAAAGAGCACGGCAAATTGCTGAGGCAGATCCTTTGCCATTTGTTCCAGCGATGTGAATAACAGGTGCAAGTTTTAAATGTGGATTACCAAGACGCTCTAAAAGGTGAACAATACGCTCTAAAGAAAGATCAAATTTTTTCGGATAATTTTTCAGTAAACCATCTACCACCTTTTGTACTTGGTTTTGTTGCATGAATTTAAGCTGCTTTTGTTGTAGAAAGCGATGTTTGAGAGTCTGTTGGGGATGGATCGGAAGGATGAAAAACAGCAGGGCGTTTCATCATCAAGCGTAAAAGACGTGCAATGGTTGTTTTCATTTCTAAACGCGATACAACCATATCAATCATACCATGTTCAAGCAGATATTCACTACTTTGAAAACCTTCTGGTAGAGTTTCGCGTATAGTTTGTTGAATCACACGTGGACCAGCAAAACCAATCATAGCGCCAGGTTCGGCAATGTGAATATCACCAAGCATGGCGTAAGAAGCAGTAACACCACCGGTGGTTGGATTGGTCAGCACGACAATATAGGGAAGTTTTGCTTCTTTCAACATTTCAATCGCTACTGTTGTACGGGGCATTTGCATCAATGACAGTGTTCCTTCTTGCATGCGTGCACCACCAGAAGCAGCAAAAAGAACCAGCGGACGTCTTTCAGCAATAGCAGTATCGAAAGCTTTGATAATAGCTTCTCCTGAAGCCATACCGAGTGATCCACCCATAAAGGCGAAATCTTGAACGGTTACAATAATTGGAAAACCCTCAATCGTGCCGCGTGCACTTAAAATATTGTCATCAACACCAAGTTTAGAACGATAATCTTTTAACCGGTCAATATAGCGTTTTTCGTCACGAAATTTTAAAGGGTCTGTTACAACTTTTGGATTTTCAAGAGTTGTATAAACACCATCATCAAAAAAATGCATGAGACGATTTTTAGCACTGATACGCATATGATAGCCAGAATTGGGAGCCACAAATTGATTGGCTTCCAGATCTTTATGGAAGATCATTTCACCACTGGTAGGATCTTTAATCCATAGATTTTCTGGAATTTCACGGCGTCCCAATATAGAGTTAATTTTAGGACGAACATAATTCGTAATCCAGTTCATCTTTATAGCCTTCCTTTAAATATTATACATCTTTTGCATGATTTGAAAAAATATAGAACTTAAGCAGTCACATTTGCTTTGCCGGTTGAACAAAGAAGTCTATTTAATACTTTTATTAGTGTGCGTATAGCTTGTTTTTTAATTTTTTAATTTCCCCATATCATAACAATCATATGTATCATAAAGAGTATTCCCTATAACAAATTTCTCATAAGTTTTAAGAACTTACATGTTTTTATTTTTTACTTTGGTATTAAAATTTACTCCTTGCGATGGTTAACAAACGCCTTATTTTTTAATAAAAATGAATATCCAATTAATCATTCGTATCAACAGTTTTGAAAAAAAAGAAACCTTATAATATAAGGCGCTAACAAGGCTAAAATAATCCATAAAGATAATGGATATGATAACGCTATATTAGCGAAACGCTAACATCAGAGCAAGATTTTTTTCAAAAGGTCTCTTTAAAGCGCGCGCTTTTTACAATTAAAATTGAATACGCTCAAAATACTATTATATTACTATGTGCTTGTTTTACACA
Source organism: Bartonella sp. TT110JLCBS (assembly GCF_042193405.1). NCBI lineage: Bacteria > Pseudomonadati > Pseudomonadota > Alphaproteobacteria > Hyphomicrobiales > Bartonellaceae > Bartonella > Bartonella sp. TT110JLCBS. Next base: position 74,017 of record NZ_JBHILT010000002.1, on the reverse strand, counting down.
GATATCTTTCAATAATTCCCAAAACACTCTTATGACGGTGCTCATAAAGAGTATATACTCTCCATGAATGGTATAAAATACATTATGCTCTCCATTTTTACTGAAATATAAGGTACAAACCGATCACCCTACTCTTTGCCAGTTTCCAATGTGACAATAATTCTTGCATTTAAGAGGGGTCATGAAAAGTATTTTACACTTTTTTAAGTGCTTTTGTCCACACACCAACTCTGCTTGTACATATTAATAAACGATTTCAATTGATCCAATATGAATAGGATTAAAATGAGAAAACCGCATAATATTTAGTTTTTTACTTATGTTGTAAAATAATAAATTATCGTTATAGATCAATATGTTGCCTTAATAAAAGGAAAAGCATAAAATTTTATCATATGCTTTTTTTACTGGCAGGTTTGATTCGCTTAAAGTTAAGGAGCATTATTTTTGTGTAATGCGTGCTATGGTTTTTTGGGAAAGCATTTTATGTAAATATGTCATAAAGGCGGCTGCAAAAAGCGGTGTTGCTAAATTAAGAATTGGAATCGAAACAAAAAGCGCTATCAATAATCCTGCACCAAAAACCGTTGTGTAATGAGTATGTAAAAAAGCACGCGCATTTTGCTCTGTTCGAAAACGGTAAGCAGCAAACAAGAAATATTCGTGACCAAGCAAATAACCATTAATAACATAAAAAGCAATCAAATTAACACCTGGTATGAAGAATAAAATAAAAGCAATTCCATTCCCAAGAAGGCTTAAAATAACAAATTTAAAGGAAATAATAAGAGAACGCTTAAATGACAAAGCTTGTCCAATAGGCTCGTTTGGATAATCCTCCTTTTCAATGATTTCAGCAGCAGAATCAATGAAAAAACCACCAATCATAGCTGTGATGGGTGCAATCAAAAAAGCCAACAAAAGAGCCAACCCAAGGTTAAAGATGATAAGCATGCTAAAACCAATCCATCCCGCCCAACTAGGAAGTCCAGGAAGAAATTGAGCAATCCAGGGCCAAAAGTAAGACACAAAAAGTTGGTGCACACATAACCATAAAATGGTGAGAATGAAAAAAGTAACCCCTAATGCTTTCAGTATCATAGTACGATATTGCGAGGTCAGAAGACGTTGTAAAGCACGATAAGCAGCAGTAAAAATCATAGATTAATAAACTAAGGAAAGAAGCAAAAAAAAACAAGAAATATATTTAAAGAATGTACAGTGTAATTTTTTCTTTCTTGAATTATAAGAGCTATTTTCACTAACACTAAAGAAATACATCGATATTATTTTGTAAAAAAAGAGAATTTTTCACTTTTATATTATTATTAAAATCAGGCTAAATTCTTTTTATAGAATGGATAAAATAAAAAATAACTAAGGCTTCTTCGTTTAAAATAAAATTTCAATTAATAGAAATTTTAGGTTTAAAAAAACGAGAAAAATGTAAGAAGCAGCTGTTGTAGAAGAACTTTTAAATATCTTTGTACAGAGTTTAGCTTATTGCGTTTACATAATGTATATAAAAAAAATTAAGGTGGTAGGAGATATTGAGGGGGAAGTTTTTTACTTCCATTTATCCAGTATCGCTGCCTAATTTCGTTTATCTATATCCTTAATTTGTTTTGCACGATATCCTAATCTGTACTTTTTTATCGCTTGGCATGGCGCATCTTGGTTTTCGCGTCTATTTAAAATACTATTGAGGTTAATGGAATAAGGGTAAAGTTTACGTATTAGTTACGGAAATATTCTGATTTTAGGCAACAGAATGATTCATGTAATATCACAATAGGAAAATAAAAAATTTCAAACGATTAACTATAAGTATTTCATAACAGGCAGTTTTTTGAGAAGAAGTAAAGAAAGAGAGATGTCACTGATGCTTAAAAATGATGAGATTTTGAACTTTAAGAGCTATAAGTGCAATAAAGTAAGAATTCATTGAAGCACTTTTCATACAAGTGGTGCACTGTATCAAATAATTTTTAGATAATAACACCATTAATTTATGAAGAGAATTTATCATCTTTAATTTGAATAAGAATCACCAATATGGAAATTAAATCTTCACTGTCAAAATCAAAACAATCATTTATTTGCACATCATAAATAGGACAAATATAGAGATAAAAAACATTTAAGAAAAAAATGCTTTTTATAAATTTTCCTCAATGCAAGAGCTTTCTTAAAACTGAAGGATAGCAAACGATGATTCCAGCTTGTTTTTTATAAGCTGGAGAGACAGGGGTGCAAAGATTCTATTTTTTATGAAGGTTAGGGTAAGATGAGATTTTTTTAAGAAACATCTCTCAACGCTCGTCACCCCCATTTCGCAACAGTGCCCGTGAATTGTATAAGGATAAGGCTCCCATGAAGATTATAAAACTTAAGGGGGTAGCCACTATCTTTATGCTTAACAAAAGAGCATGCTGGCACATCATATACTTACCCTCAATGTTGCGACAAGTCTTAGCTTTTGAAACGGTTCATTATAGGGCGATAGTCCTTTCTCAAACGTTTTGTATTTATACGGTTGTCCTTGTTTGCAATGTGCAAGAAAATGATTTTTATTGTTTCAACATGAGAGAGAGTTGAAATGAGAGAATCTTACGATATTTGGGATTCTAATTTAATATGAACAATGCTAGATTATCATTATAAATCAAAATATTATATACTAATAGAGATAGATACCTATTGTCAGTTCTATTTTATAAGGTGTTTTAATATCAACGCGTTTGAAGAGTTATTATTTGCAAAGTGGTATATTTCCCTCATGAGGAGTAGGTGTTTGGGGGGCAAAAAATGATACAATCACGTTTGCTAATTTTTGCGCTACGTGTTGTTTACTCATATGTTGCCATTGTTCAACTTTTTCTCTACTCACGAGATAAACTTGATTTGTATCAGAACCCATGACACTTGTACCATCTAGTTGAAGAGAAATATCATTAGCAAGAATGAAATCAGCTCCTTTTTCAACACATTTCTTTTGCGCATTAGCAATGATATCACATGTTTCAGCAGCAAAACCAATGACCAATGAAGGACGGTTTGGAGCGTGTCCAATCGTTGCTAAAATGTCAGGATTTTCAACCATATGAAGGGATGGTGGTGTTTTATGAGCATCCTTTTTAATTTTGTGTAAAGACTGCGTTTGACTGCGCCAGTCACAAACAGCGGCAACAAAAATGGCACCATCAGCAGGCAATGCGGTTTGAACGGCTTGTAACATCTGTTGTGCTGTTTCAACATGAATGATTTTTACTTCTTGTGGGTCTGCAAGATTAACAGGTCCACAAATAAGTGTTACTTTTGCACCCAAATGTGCAAGAGCGGTTGCGATGGCATGACCTTGTTTACCTGAAGACCGATTAGCAATATAACGCACTGGATCAATAGGTTCATGGGTAGGGCCAGAGGTAACGATGAAATGGCGGTCAGAGAGAGGTTTTTCATGCCCATTCAAAAGATTCTCTATGGCAGCGACAATGGTTAAAGGTTCGCTCATACGTCCATATCCTATCTCGTCACGTTCAGCCATATTTCCGATTTCTGGTCCAATGATATGAACGCCATCTGCATGCAATTGTGCAACATTACGAATAGTTGCTGGATGCACCCACATGGACGGATTCATGGCGGGTGCAATCAAGAGTGGGCAGCGTGCCGCTAAAAGAATGCAATCAGCCAGATCATCTCCTATGCCATTGGCTATTTTTGCAATACGGTTGGCTGTAGCAGGAGCTAAAATAATCAGGTCAGCATCACGTGCTAATCGGATATGTCCGATATCGTGTTCTTCTTCGCGTGAAAATAAATCAGTATATACAGTACCACCGCTTAAAGCTTCAGCGGCTAAAGGCGTAATAAATTTTTGCGCTGCTTTTGTCATCACGACTTTTAAGTGTGCTCCACGTTCTTGTAAGCGGCGAATCAGATCAAGTGCTTTATAGGATGCAATACTTCCACCAATAATAAGAAGAAGTGATTTTGATTTCAATGATTGCGATTCAACAGCGCTAGCATAAAGGGGTTGTATGGTGAGAGGAGTGGGGTTGCTTAAAAGGCGTCGGACTTCTTCTTCCATAGAAATACCATTTTGCGCGGCGCGTACGCGTAAAGCTTCTTTGGTCTCAGGAGACAGGTTACGAATGGTAATACTGGCCATAAAATACCTCCAAGAAATAAAAATGATTGCAATGATTTCATTGTTGATATTTTTAACATATCAAGGAGATTAGAAAAGATGAAAAAAGTAAAAAGTAAGAAAAGCGCAACAAAGTGCAATGATGAAAAGACTATAACGACCATAACGGTTTCTACGACTTTGTTCCACAGCAAGTTGTTTTAGGGTAGCAGGAGAAAGATTAAAACCTGTTTTTCTCATTTGATTGAAATCTTCTTCTATCCGTTGGAAATTTTGAACCAATTGTGGTGTTTTGCGTGCCAGAGAAAGGAGAGCTTGTGCTCCTTCACTAAAGTCTTTTGCAACGCCTACGGGTCCTAAATTTTTACTAATCCATTCTTTGACAACGGGTTCAGAAGCTTTCCACATATTAAAAGTGGGGTCTAATGTGCGGGCAACACCTTCCACGACAACCATCGTTTTTTGCAGCAATAAAAGTTCAGGTCGCGTTTGCATGTCAAACAATTCAGTGACTTCAAACAATAAAGTGAGCAATTTAGCCATGGAAATGCTTTGCGCTGATTGTCCGTGAATTGGTTCGCCAATAGCGCGGTTGGCTTGTGCAAAGCTTTCAATATTATGGTGTGAAGGAACATAACCTGCTTCAAAATGGGCACGTGCAACCCGATGGTAATCGCGGGTAATAAAGCCGTAAAGAATTTCAGCAAGGAAATGCTTTTCTTTTTTGCCAAGCCTTCCTGTAATGCCTAGATCAACAGCAACAATACATCCTTTTTCATCTACAAATAAATTACCAGGATGCATATCGGCGTGAAAAAAACCATCGCGCAGTGTATGGCGAAGAAAAGATTGAATAAGCGTAATAGCGAGCGCTTTCAAATCAAATCCAGCTTCTTTAAGTTTGGAAATTTCGGATATTCTTATACCATCAATCCATTCCATTGTAAGGACATTACGTCCTGTCCGTTCCCAGTCAATACGTGGAACCCGAAAGCCTGTATCATGTTGAATATTTTCAGCCATTTCAGATATAGCTGCTGCTTCTAGGCGTAAATCCATTTCAAGCCGTGTTGTTTGTGCTAAAGTATCCACCACACAAACAGGACGAAGCCTTCGAGAGGCAGGGATATAGCGCTCTTGTAAATGAGCAATGAGATAGAATCCTCTAAGATCTTTAGAAAAACGTGCTCTGATATTGGGACGAATAACTTTTACAGCACATTTTTTCTTATGGCCAGTTTCATCACTGTATTCAGCTGGATGAACTTGAGCAATAGAAGCGGCGGCAATAGGGGGATAAAAGTTTATGAATAAATCATCAATAGAGCGACCAAGAGAACTTTCAATTTGAGCAATAGCGGCGGTGCAAGAAAATGTTTGGACGCGATCTTGTAGTTGTGATAAATCTTCCGCAATATCACGGCCGACAATATCAGGCCTTGTTGCAAGAAATTGACCAAGTTTTATGTAAGAGGGTCCAAGCTTATTAATGGCATACGAAATATTTTCAGATCGCTGTTTCTTTTTTGTTTTGCGTCGTGCTAATGCACTCGCTATACGATGACATAGCGCTGGAAATCCTTGAAGATCATCATGAGGAAGAGCACTTAAAACACCTTCACGCGTTAAAACCCATCCTGCACGCATCAATTGAAAGTAAGGGGAAATTTGCACCATTTTTAAATTTTCCAACCTGAATGCAGCGCTGCAATCGCACCGGTGAGATTGCGGTATGATATCCGCGAAAACCCCGCATGCTTGATCATATGGGCAAAATCATCTTGCTTAGGAAATTTGCGGATAGATTCAACCAAATAACGATAAGCATCGCCATCATTTGCAATAAATTGACCAAGCTTAGGGATAGCATGGAAAGACCAAAGATCATAAATTTTATCCAACAGAGGCATTTCGACATTTGAAAATTCTAAACATAAGAAACGTCCACCGGGCTTTAAAACACGAAAAGCTTCTCTAAGAGCTTGATCAATATGAGGAACATTGCGAATTCCAAAAGCAATCGTGTAAGCATCAAAGCTTTGATCTTCAAAGGGGAGATTTTCTGCATTGGCTTCAACAAAATCAATCAGAGGGGCAAGACCATTTTTTTGTGCGCGTTTTTTGCCAACGCTGAGCATTGAGCCATTAATATCAAGCACTGTAGCATGGGCTTTTTGGCGTGAAGCATTAAGAATACGAAAAGCAATATCACCTGTACCGCCAGCGACATCAAGAACTTTCCAATGAGAAAGTGCTGGTGGGGAAAGCCAAGCAATCATGGAGTTTTTCCACACACGGTGTAGCCCTAAGGATAAGATATCATTCATCTTGTCATAATTTTCAGCGACAGAATGAAATACACCATCCACCATGGATTGTTTTTGTGTTTCATCTACTCTTGTAAAACCAAAAGAGTGCTCCATACCACCCTTAGTTCCTACACGTTCTGTTTCAATTGCCATGTATATGATCTTCCTTATTTTTCTTTTATCGTAAATGAAATAGAGAGGGAATGTTCAACTACGAAAAAACAACGTATAAAACTACGACATTTACACAGCCAAAAACAGAAGAGTACCTTTAGATATCAAGATTGGCAACGCTTAAGGCATTGTCTTGAATAAAAATACGTCTAGGTTCAACTTCATCACCCATGAGACGAGAAAAGAGTGAATCTGCATCGGTTGCATCATTAATTTTTACTTGTAAAAGAGAACGTGCATTGGGATCAAGCGTTGTTTCCCAAAGTTGTTCAGCATTCATTTCCCCAAGACCTTTATAACGTTGAAGAGTAACACCTTTTTTACCGTTTGTAAAAATGCTCTCTAAAAGGCTCATAGGACCAAAAATATGCTCTGTTTTATCTTTGCGACGTAAAAGAACAGGAGGATGATATATGTCGAGAAAATTTTGGGAAATGCGATCAATTTGACGTGCGTCAGTTGAATTTATAAGTCCCACATCAAGCGTAACAACATCTTTAACACCACGCAAAATACGCTCAAAACATAAACTTCCATCTTCTGTATATCGTCCACTCCAACCTTGTTCCATATCATCAGCAATCAGATTAAGGCGGTGTGCTACAGTATCTGCTATTTTTTGCGCTTTTTCTTGTGTTGCAAAGACTTCAAGATTAAAAGCACCAACAATTGCTGCTTGCTCAACAATATTGCGGTCATAACGGGTATGAAGACCATTTAAAAGCTGACGTAATATACGAGCATCTTTCGCGAGTTGATACAAATCAGCCCCTGCACGAACTTCTCCCGTTGAAAGCTCAAGCGCTGTTTCTTCTAATCCAGTATCGATCAAGAATTCTTCAAACGCTGCTTCATTTTTAATATATTGGGAAGATTTTCCACGCGATACTTTATAAAGAGGAGGCTGAGCAATATAAAGATGTCCACGTTCAATCAATTCAGGCATTTGTCTAAAAAAGAAAGTGAGTAGAAGAGTACGAATATGGGCTCCATCAACGTCCGCATCTGTCATGATAATAATCTTATGATAACGTAATTTATCCGGTGAAAATTCATCTTTACCGATAGACGTTCCAAGAGCTGTAATAAGTGTTCCGATCATATCAGATGAGAGCATGCGGTCGAAACGTGCTCGTTCTACATTGAGGATTTTACCACGGAGGGGTAAAATTGCTTGATTTTGACGAGAACGCCCACTTTTTGCTGACCCCCCAGCTGAATCCCCCTCAACAATAAAGATTTCTGATTTTGCAGGATCACGTTCTTGGCAATCGGCAAGCTTTCCTGGTAGAGAAGTGATATCAAGCGCTCCTTTTCGCCTTGTGAGTTCACGTGCTTTGCGTGCTGCTTCACGTGCTGTTGCAGCTTCCACCACTTTACTAATGAGAAGCTTTGCTTCATTAGGATGTTCTTCCAGCCATATCGAAAGCCCTTCATTGACCAAATTTTCAACAATAGGGCGCACTTCAGAAGAAACCAATTTGTCCTTTGTTTGTGAAGAAAATTTCGGATCAGGAACTTTGACAGAAAGAATAGCTGTTAATCCTTCACGGCAGTCATCACCGGTTAAGTTCACTTTTTCTTTTTTGGCAATACCTGAAGATTCAGCATAGCCATTAATTTGGCGTGTAAGAGCACTTCTAAAACCTATCAAATGAGTTCCACCATCACGCTGAGGAATATTATTGGTAAAACACAAAACCTTTTCATGATAGGAATCGTTCCACCATAGGGCAACATCAACGCTCATACCATCCTTTTCACTTGCAATATAAATGGGATTATCAAGGAGAGCTTTTTTTGATTGGTCAATATATTTGACAAACTCCGTTAATCCACCTTCATAATGCAATTCAACTGATTGAATATCAGCATGACGCTCGTCAACAAGAAGAATATGAACCCCAGAATTTAGAAAGGCCAATTCCCGTAAACGGCGCTCCAAAGTTTCGAAATCAAATTCAACCATAGTAAAGGTTTCAGAGCTTGGTAAAAATCTGATTTCTGTTCCACTTTCTTGATCGCAATCGCCAACAACTTTTAATGGAGCATCAGCCACCCCGTGGGTAAATGATATTGCATGAACTTTACCATTGCGTTTGATTTGCAATTTAAGCCAAACGGATAATGCATTCACAACAGAAACACCAACACCGTGCAATCCACCTGAAACTTTATAAGAGTTTTGATCAAATTTTCCGCCGGCATGAAGCTGTGTCATAATAACTTCAGCGGCAGAAATACCTTCTGTTGGATGAATATCTGTCGGAATTCCACGTCCATTATCACGAACAGAACAAGAACCATCAGCATGGAGTGTGACGTTTACAAGAGTAGCATGACCTGCTAAAGCTTCATCGATAGCATTGTCTACAACTTCATAGACCATATGGTGTAAACCCGATCCATCATCAGTATCACCGATATACATACCAGGACGTTTGCGTACAGCATCAAGACCTTTGAGAACTTTGATAGACGCGGCATCATAGTCATTGCTTTGTGCTGGTGAGGTTATTTCATCACTCATAAGTTAGTCCATTCCTGTGTTCAATTTACAATATTTTATCCGCTTTTTTTAAAGCTCAATGTTCTGATCAGTTATTTATGGAATAACCACATTAAACATTTACCGTATATCAGATCTAGATTCAATATCTGTCGATATATAATGGAAAGAATGATGAAATGATATAACACCATTATACAGTAAAATATCGTCATTTAGGGTGATAATATAAGACAATTAAGCAACTGTTTGATATATTTAAGTATTTTTACAGTGCGTGGTAAATATTCAGGGCAGGGCTTGAAAGCCTTTAGTTAAGTGAATTACAATGGGAAGACTAAAGAAATTAAAAGCGTAATTTATCGAGAGAAGCTGACTGTTTACAGAACAACGTTGGTACGAATCCTTTTCCTTTAAAATTTCAGGATGAGGTCAATTACGCTTTACGTAAACTTTAAACGTAAATTTTAAAATTATGTGAAGAGTGATATTATTGTTTATTTTTGCATATGCATAATATTTCAAAATTAGTTGTGCATCTTTATGTTACACTAACGAAGCTTTTACTTTCTTACTTATAAATCAATCTTCAATCTTAATGAAGTTAATATTACGCGTTCTCTAAGTTTTTTAACTTTTTGTATGTTAAATTGAGGTGAGAATATTGTGTATATTTGTTTGCATTATTCCTGTCCATGGAGGTTACATTTCTTATTCAAAATAAAACACCATTGTGCGGCTTATTCACGCACTTTTTTAAGAAGCATTTTCAATGTATTTTAAAAAAATATATGAAAATTTTTAACAGTTTTAGAAAAGTGCAAGAATTTTATTGATTAAGCGCCAGATATTTTGGTGAAGTGCATTAGATAATAACTGAGAAGAGTTACATCTTAGCTTTGAAAATGGGGGAGAGATTTTGAAAATAAGAAAACCTATATATGTAAAACAACTTCTTCAATTGCGTTTACGGTACTTTTTACTCAATAATTTATACAATATTTTTATTCGTATTTTATTTGTAGCAGGGGGTTTTCTATTTTTCTCTTATGCAGAAGCTAAAATAGTTGGAAACTTACCTTCTTTTTTTGATTCGCATGAACATTTGGTACAACCTGATACAACGGATATTGTTCGTTTGCGTTTTGTAACAACTTTTGATTTTCCTCCTTTTAATTTTCTTGATCAAACGGGGCATCTTGCAGGTTATAATATCGATTTATTGCGTGCTATTTGCTCAAAATTAAAATTAGAGAAACTTTGTGAGGTAGAAGTTGTTCCTTGGAAAGAGCTCGTGGAGCATGTGAAAAATGGTGGTGCAGAAGTTATTATTGCGGGTTTAAAAGAAACAAGTGAAACTCAGCAAGATCTTGTTTTTACAAAGTCATATTTGCGCTTTCCAGCGCGATTTGTTGCTTCTCGACTTTTAAATCTTGATGAGCCAATAAGCGATCAATTAATACATTTAACCAGTGGTGTTTTGTCAAAAAGTGTTCACGAACAGCTCTTTCATTATTATTTTCCTGAAGCCAAATGGCAAGGATTTAAAAAGAGAGAAGAGCTTTATAAAGCATTACAAGAGCGTAAAATTGACCTTATTTTTGATGATGGATTTGCTTTATCGTTATGGTTCAAAAAACAAAAATCTGTTGATTGTTGCCATTTTGTTGGGGGGGCATATATGGCACCACAGTTATTGGGACAAGGAATGCAGCTTGCTGTTGCAAAAAAAAATGAAAAATTGGTTGATATACTCAATTATGCGCTGAAATCACTAGAAGAAGATGGTAAACTTACAGAACTTTATTTGCGTTATTTTCCAATAAGTTTTTATTGATGAATAGTTTTTTAATTAAGGGCTGTTAATCTTTCTGCGCCTAGTCGATAGGAAATAGCTTCTGCGAGATGATAGCGTGAAAGAGTATCTGATCCGTCAAGGTCAGCAATTGTGCGTGCAACTTTGAGAATGCGATGATAAGCGCGTGCAGAGAGGTGCATTTTTTCACTCACATCTCGTAAGAGTATGGTCGCACTTTTATCAGGAATGGCAATCTGTTCTATAATTTTGGCAGGGCAATCGCCATTGGTACGAATATGATCAAACCCCATTGTTGAAAAACGTTTAGCTTGAATGGTACGGCACCGTGCGACGCGTTTGGCAACATCGCAGCTTTTTTCTGATTTTTCTGGTTGCATAAGGTCCATAGCCGTCAAAGCAGGGACATCAATCCGTAAATCAATTCGGTCAAGCAGAGGACCAGAAATACGGGACTGATAATCGATTTGACAGCGTATTCCTTTAGCGCAAACATGGTCTTTTTCGCCTGCCATACCACAACGGCAAGGATTCATTGCGGCAATGAGTTGGAAGCGGGCAGGATAGCTAATATGGTGATTAGCGCGGGCGATAACTGACTCCCCACTTTCTAAAGGTTGACGAAGAGAATCAAGAACCTGTGGAGAAAATTCAGGCAATTCATCAAGGAATAACACACCATTATGAGCAAGGGAGACCTCTCCTGGTCGTCCTTTAAGTCCTCCACCAATCATTGCGGCCATGGAAGCAGAATGATGTGGGGAACGAAAGGGGCAATGAAGTGAAATGGTATTATGAACCGTTTCTCCTGTAATAGAAGCAATCAGAGAGACATCTAAAAGCTCACGGCTATCAAGAGGTGGCAAAATGGAAGGTAAGCGTTGCGCTAGCATAGATTTTCCAGCACCAGGGGGACCTACAAACAAAAGGTTATGGCGTCCAGCAGCACAAACTTCTAAGGCACGTTTAGCTGTTTTTTGTCCTTTGATTTCGCAAAGATCTGGAAGTTCAGTTTCGATAGTATATTGGCGCGGTTGTGGACGTTTTTGAATTTGGGTTCCTTTGAAATGGTTGACTATAGTGAGCAGAGTCTCTGGGGCAAGAATATTTATTTCTGCATTTGCCCAAGCAGCTTCAGGTCCACATTGGAAGGGACAAATCAGTCCTTTATCGAGTGATAAAGCTGTCATGGCAGCTGGTAAAACACCATTAACAGCGGCAAGTGAACCATCCAGCGATAATTCCCCTAAAATGATATAGTCTTGTGCTACTTCGGGAGGGAGAATTCCCATAGCAAGCATTAAGCCTACGGCGATCGGCAAATCGTAATGCGATCCCTCTTTAGGCAAATCAGCTGGTGCAAGATTAATCGTAATTCGTTTAGTAGGCATAGAAAGTCCACAAGCGTGGAGGGCTGCTTGTACACGTTCACGGCTTTCTGCGACTGCCTTATCGGCTAATCCAACAATAGCCATTCCTATTTTACCAGACGAAATCATAACCTGTACATCGACAGGAATGGCTTCTAGACCGCGAAAAGCAACAGTTGTAATACGTGCGATCATTTATTTATTTTCCCCCTTTAGACTTGGTAGAGACAATCATATCTATTTATAAAAATCAAGAAGCATCTCTATAGCTTTTTTTATAGAGAGAACTATATACGTGGGCAGTTTTTTAGCATTCCCATAGAAAGTCATTTGTACAAATTTAACCATGATGATATGGAACGCAATAAAACATTTATAATAAGCTAAATAAATATGTTAAGAAAAAAAGAATGAGGCTGTTCGTGTTATACAACAGTACAGAATTTTATGAAAATATAAGGGGAGGATAACGTTATGTATCGCAGAGTGTTATTTGATGTGACAAAACGTGTAAAATGTGCAAAGTAATTATATTTACCTTTCTTATTTTTATATTATTTAAAGCGTAGTAGATGCAAAGTGTATTATAAGGTATCTGATTTTATGGTATACCAGACAAGAATTTTGTTAAAATCAGGGACTGTGCGCTGTGTATTTATAGGCTTGTGTTTTACTTTTTCTTTTCCACAGCCACTTGCTGCATTTGATTTTTTCGGCATCCCTCTTTTTGGTCAAAAGAAAACAAATTCTTCTTCACATTATGCCAAAAGTACAGAGAAATTTTATAAAGTTGATGTTGTTGCACCGCCAGGTGCACCATTAGAAGGTATAAAAATAGTTAAATCTGTTTCTTCTCTTGTTGCTGATAAAGAGAAAGCATCTGCCAGTTCTTCTGGTTTGCTAGCGAAGGCGCGTTCAGATTATCGAGCAATTCTTTCAGCTCTTTATGCTGATGGACGCTATGGTGGTGTTATTAGTATTAAAATTAATGGCTTAGAAGTCGCTGATTTAAGTCCGGTAACTCAACTTCCAGCACGATCCAATATTGTTATTACAATTAATGCTGGTCCACAATATGTTTTTAGTATTGCCAATATTGATAAAGTAGCTCCGTTTGAAAAACGTAAAGCGCATAAAATGCCCACAATTGAAGAATTGGGCTATAAAGTTGGGGCTATTGCTAAATCTGAAACCATTTTGAAAGCAGAAAAATGGGCGATAGAAGGATGGCGTCAACAAGGTTATGCTAAAGCTGAAATTATGAAGAGTGAAGTCGTGGCTGACCATGCTGCGTTGCGTGTTGAAGGACGGATTGTTGTTGCTCCTGGACAAAAGGCTTATTATGGTCCTTTAAGCGTGCGTAATATAAGTAAGAAACCACGTGTAGATTCAGCTTATATCGCGTGGATGACTGGATTAAAACCAGGACAGATATACGATTCCGATGCATTAGCTAAGGCAAATGAACGTCTTGCGCGCCTTGGTGTTTTTCGTGCTATCAATATACGTGAGGCTGATACTATTAATCTAGATGGACGTTTACCGCTTACGCTTGTTGTACAAGAACGTAAACCGCGTCGTTTTGGTGTAGGCGGTAGCTATTCAACTTTAGACGGTGCTGGTTTTGAGACTTATTGGATGCATAACAATCTTTTTGGTCATGCAGAGACTCTTAAAATTGAAACAAAAATAAGTGGTGTTGGTAGCAATAAAAAGCAATCATATAATTTTAAAAATTTTGATTATCTTTTCGGTGGCACATTTGTAAAGCCCGGTGTACTCACGCCAGATACAGATCTCAGGTCAGAATTAAAAATACAACAAGATGTTTTAGAAAATTATACGACAAAAGCCATCAAAGGAAAATTAGGTATTACGCATATTTTCAATGGTAATCTATCGGGACAGGCTGCTGTAGAAGTTTCAAATGGTTATTCACGTGATATCTATTTTGGGAGCCGTAATTTTACAACAATAGGTTTCCCTAGCGGTTTGATTTACGATAGTCGTAATAGTAAGTTTAATGCAACAAAAGGTTTATATGGTGAAGTTTTCATTGAGCCTTTTTATGAGATGCGTTTTAGCAACTTTGTTGCAAAAGTAACAGCAGAAGGTCGTTCTTATTGGGCGTTGGATGAAGGGGGTCGTTTTGTTGTTGCTGCACGGGCGAAGCTTGGTACAATTCTTGGGAATGATACAGCACAAGTTCCCGCAAGTACGCTTTTTTTTGCTGGTGGTGGGGGCTCTGTTCGTGGTTATGCTTACCGTAATATTGGTATCAAAACAGAAGATGATGCGGTTGTTGGTGGACGGTCGCTTATTGAGGGGGCAGCAGAATTGCGTGTTTCTTTAAATGATAAAATAGGGTTTGTCGGTTTTCTTGATGGAGGTTTAGTAGGGAAAAAGGCGAATTTTGATTTTTCTCAAAAAATTAAATGGGGAGCCGGTATAGGAGGTCGTTATATGACGGGTCTTGGTCCTTTACGCGTTGATTTAGCCTTTCCTTTAAAGAGAGAGAAGGGTGACCCTCGCATTGGTTTTTATGTGGGTATAGGGCAAGCATTTTAATGAAAAAAGGTGTACGTTTATCAGCTTTCTTCTTTGTATTTTTGTTTTTTGGGGTGGGTGGTTTTGTTTTTGCGCAAAGAGGAGACATTCTTCCCTCTAGCGAAATGAAAACAGATGATCGCTCATGGTTTGTTTCTTTAATTGAACGAAAGCTTTCAGCGCCTAATCGTCAAGTTCGTTTACACAATATGCAAGGGATACTGTCTTCTCAAACATCAATTGATACTATTACTGTCAGTGATAAAAAAGGGGTTTGGCTTAAAATTACCAATGCTAAAATGGATTGGAATCGTCTAGCGTTGCTGAGAGGGCGGATGGATATTAACCAGCTTTCGGCAGAACAGGTTACATTTTTACGCAAACCGCAAGGCAATTCTTCTTTTGTTTCTTCCCTTGAGACGGGTAAGTTCTCTTTACCAAAATTGCCACTTGCTCTTTCTATCAATACACTTACAGCTCAACATGTGACATTTGAACAGAATCTTTTTGGTTTTTCTGCTGATATGTCCTTAAAAGGCAAATTCACTTTGGCTAGTGGTAATTTTGATATCGATATAGCGGCGCATCGTTTAGATACACTGGGTTCTTTTTCTGTTCTCACCAAGATATCTGATAGTAATCGTACAGCTAAAATTGATATTTCTGCTAACGAACCACAAAATGGTATTTTGGCGAATATTTTTAACATTGAACAACGTCCAGCATTAAGTCTCGTCGTGAAAGGTGATGGTACTTTTGATGATTTGGTTATCAAACTTTCTTTAGAATCCGATCATCATTCTATTTTAGATGGTAATGTTATTCTTGCAAGCGTTCCAGAAGGACAGAGTTTTTCTACGAAATTAGAGGGAACACTGAGCCCTTTAATACCTGTTCAATATCGTAGTCTCTTCGAATCTGATATAACATTAAAAGCAAAGGCAAGAAGAACAAAAGAAGGTGTGACACACCTTGATCAGATGGTTATTCAGAACAAAGCAATGAATGTTATAGCCAATGCTGAAATAGCCGCCGATGGATTCTTGCGACGGCTTTTTGTTGATGGCAAAATGGCTCTTGATAACGAAAAGGAGTCTATTCATTTACCTATATCAGAAGTGCCAAAACCTGCGAATACTCTTGCTTTGAACATTGACTATGGTCGCGAAGGGCAACAATCTTGGAATGGGCGGTTGGTTGTAGGTCATTTAAGCAATAAAAATATTTATATTCGTGATGCAATTTTTGATATGGGAGGAGTAAGCGAAAATCTTGATAATGCAGCTTCTCGTCATGTTGGTGTTCAGGTTAAAGGGACGCTTCAAGGGGTTAAAAAGATTAAGGGAGCGTTAGTAGAAAATTTAAGCCAAGCGGTTCATGTGCATTTAGATACGGATATTGTTTCGAACAAACCAATTTTGATTCATGATCTGAGTGTTACGGCTCAGGGTTTTTCTTCTTGGTTAAAAGGGACAATGGAGAATTTTGTTTTTAAAGGCGATCTCGGTTTAAAAGCTCAAACATTAACTCCTTTGGAAGTGTTCAGTAAACAATCACTTTCTGGTAGTGCAGATATTAAAGCCAAAGGAACGATCAGTTTATTGAGTGGCATTTTTGATCTCCAATTATCAGGAATGGCTGACGATATGAAAATAGGCATGCAGTTTTTTGATCGTTTATTCAAAGGAAATACTACTCTTTCAGGTGGAGCTGCTCGAAATACAAAGGGCTTCACTTTACGTCATTGGAATTTGAAAAATCAATATACAAACATAAAGGCTAATGGTTATTTTTCAGATGAAAGCGCTAAAATGGAATTATCTGCTCAAATATCTGATTTGTCCAAATTAGATCCGAAGATAAGTGGTGCACTTACAATTCAAAGTACGGCGAGAGGGCGCAATCGCCATATAAGACTCAATACACGTGCTAATGTGGCTGAAGCGTTTTTCATGGGGAAGAAACTTCAAAACACAACATTTAACATAGATGCATTTGTAGATAATACGGCACCAGTCACTTCTTTAACGGGGGTGGTAAAGGGTGAAGGGATTTTTGCTAAGAAACCTTTGCATTTATCGGCCTCTTTTGAAGATTCTCATAAAATTCGAAAACTTGAAAATATCGATATTAGAGGGGGAAGTGCAAAAATAACGGGTGATCTTTCTCAACAACTTGGCGGTTTTTTGAAAGGAGCGCTGCATATTGATGCCGATGATATTTCCGTACTTTCAGCGTTATTTTTGCAGGATGGTAGTGGAAAAGTAAAAGGAGATTTTATTTTTGATGAACAAAATGGCAGACAAAAAACCAATGTGAAGGCGCATGTTAACCATTTGAATTTTTCCAAGAATAAAATAAAAAAATTGGCAATAGATGCTGACATATTCGATCCTTTTGGCATGACTCAGTTTGAAGGAGTTATCAATGCAGAACATATTCAAACACCTTTAGTAATGGTCAATCGTTTAAATGCTCACGCTGATAGGAATAATGGACAAACGGTTTTTACTGTCCAGGCGATGTTGCATGATACTCTCAATGCACGGCTTTCTGGTCGTTTAATGGTTGAGGAACTTCCAGAAAGTATAAAACGAGAAGTGCAAATTGAAGCTGTGGACTTAAAACAACATACTTTTCATGCAACATTGCCGAAGCCATCTATAATCTCTTTTGATAAAGATGGAATGACAATCAATGAATTAGGAATTGCAATAAATGGGGGCAACATCATCTTAGCAGGAAATATTCAAGATACCCTGAATTTACAACTTACAATGAATGCCCTTCCTGCTACTTTAGTCAATTTGTGGAAATCCGATCTTGGTGCAGCAGGGAGTGTAACAGGGCAGGTTATGATTCGTGGTCATTTAAAAAAACCTGATATAACTTACGATATAAAAGGTGAGGGACTGACAACCATTGCTTTTCAAGATAAAAAAATTATGCCTTTTTCTCTTTCTGCTACGGGAAACACTGTAGATCAAAATCTTACTTTGAATGCAAATTTAACAGGAGAAGGAGTACAAGCACAAGCTCAGGGGCGTGTATCTCTAGAGAAAAATGCGCTTGATCTTCATATTAATTTGCAAAATTTATCTGCACGTTTGGCGAATGGTTTTATTGCAGGACAAGCGCTTGATGGGACAGTGATAGGTAAAGTTGATATTGGCGGAACAATGAAGGATCCATCTGCTCATTTTGAGCTTTCTAGTCAAAATTTAACCGCTATGACGCATAAAGGACCGATGTCAATCAATATAAATGCTCGTGGTTCTTATAAAAAATCGACATTTCATATTGAAAATATGATAGCTACTGGAGATAAAGGATTAGATCTTTCCATCCATGGGCCTGTATCTCTTAATGGTTCAGAGGCAAAATTAAACGTTAAAGGGATAATGCCTCTTGATTTTGTTAATCTCTTATTAGCTAAGCGTGGTGCACATATAACGGGTACAGCAAGAATTGATACAGCTCTTAATGGGTCATTATCAAAGCCACAATTGATAGGAAATATTTCTATAGGCGACGGTAGCTTTTTTGATTCACAAACAAATGTAGGATTAAATAATATAACAATTGAAGGCAAATTGAAAGGTGATCATATCCTTATAGAAAAAGCTTCAGCTTCTTCGTTTGAGGGGGGAGGAATTTCTGCTTCAGGTCGTATCTCTAATGGTCTAGAGACAGATTTGCTATTTCATCTTGATAATGCCAATTATAATGATGGTTCTATGATTCTGGCAACATTATCAGGTGAGATGACAATGACAGGCCATTTTTTAAATAGTCTTGTTCTTGGTGGTGATATCATCGTTGAAAAAGCTGAAGTTTTTGTTCCTGATCATTTTAAAAGTGCAAAATTTCTTGATGTTAGAAATAAGAATTTAACTAAATCGATTCAAACAACACTTGAACGTGCTGATGTTAAGAACACGAACAAAAGCAAAAGCCGTATAGTTACACAAGAATCTTCATCTGTCGTGCTATCAAATATGCGTATTACAGCACGCAATCAATTTTTTGTACGCGGAAAAGGCTTAGATGCAGAACTGGGAGGACGCATTAATCTAGCAGGTCCATTGAATGATGTGCATCCAGTTGGTGAATTTAGAATGATTCGTGGACGTTTTGATATCCTGTCGCAACGTCTTAATTTTGATCAAGGACAAGCGAGTTTTAGTGGTAATCTTAATCCTACGGTTTATTTTGTAACCAACAATAACAGTGGTGATATTCGCGTCACTGTAACTGTAAGTGGGACGGTTGATAATCTTGATATTAATTTTTCATCACAACCAAATTTGCCTCAGGATGAGATTTTGGCGCGTTTGATTTTTAAACGCTCTCTTAATGAATTATCACCATTTCAGATTGCTCAACTTGCAGCAGCAGCGGCTGATCTTGCAGGTAGTTCTAGTACATCTTTGTTGAATACTTTACGAACTAAAATTGGACTTGATGATCTTGATGTTATCGTTAATGAGAAGGGGAATACAGGCTTACGTATTGGACGCTACATACACAATAATATTTATTTGGGCTTTGAAGCAGGGGCTGATGGAACGACGAAAGGGACAATTAATTTAGATATTTCGCGTCATCTCAAAGCTAAAGGTGCCATAGGAAATGAACAAAATTCTAGTATAGGTCTCTTTTATGAAAGAGATTATTAAAGATTGAATTTTAAAAAAACAATTTCTTCGTTTTTTGTCTCTCATTTCTAAATCTGAGGAAGGAGGCATAGACTAGAAATCCTGTAAAAGAAGAAGCTTTTTGTTGAGGCGTGAAGAGAACTATCTGAAATATTCGATTTTTTGTTTATGCGATTCTCTAAAGGGACAAAATCTTCACGAAAGATAGTATGTTATTTTGCTGCTATATATTTATTTTAGAGAAATACCTCATTCTCAATTCCATTTCATGCTGTTGTCTGAAGAGTATAATGTAGAATTCATAGGGTATAGATTTTATTTTCAAAAGCAGTTGAAGCAATATTTTTATAATAATGAAAATGACCTATTATTTCACATTTTTGTTTATTGTATTCTTGAATGAGATCACTTTTCTTATGACGAAAGCCCTCAAAGCAGAACACCATTGTGTTGCAAATTCACGCGCTTATTTTAAAGAAATATTTCTCATTGCTTCCAAGCTCATTTCACGCTGTCGCTCGTGAATGGTATAACGGTAACTCCATTTGCTCCCTCCATCTTTACGCTTATGGTGGCACATCGTTATATTTTCCAACTCGTTGGTAGTTGCTATAGCCTCTGCATTAAGATGATACATTAGAGGCATTTTTAGTCCTTTCTTGTACAGTTTTTATCCATACATTCATCCTGCTTGTTATGTGCAAGCAAGTGGTTTTGATTGATTCAATATAAACAGGTTGGGAATAAGAGGATCTTACGTTATTCTAGACTCTCATTCAACATGCAAAAATGAATTATTTTTATAAATCAATACATTGCTATTGAAAGCGCGAGGTGAATATTTAGAATAGGGTTTGTTCGTTGAGCCTTGTATAAGTAAATCACATAAGTCGTTATCAGGTAGAACAAATTCGATAAGAATTTGGGCTGTTTACAGATCAGATGGGATAAGAAACTTTGTCCTTTAAGATGTGTGGAGAAAAAATTATCAATACAGAAAAAAGTGATATCGATCCAGATTCATTATCATAATCCACAGCAATTTTTTTTAAACTTGATGCTATCCTTCTTTTAGGATTCACAATATTTACGAATATTTTATCATTTGTGTAAGTAAAGGATAAAGGTTTTTGTTCTCAAGTTTCATTATTAAAATCAATGGCATTCATAAAATAAGCGGGTGAAGTTTTCATCTAAATTCAAAAAGTTTATATCTTAATAAGCCGTAAATTTTTTGCCAATCCTTGATTGAAGTAACACTTTTCCTTGGTAACATTTCTGTTCCACAAATGGGGTGTTACCTTCTATCCATTTTTTATTTCAAATCTTATTTAAGGATCTAGAAATTAGGGGGTATGTTTTTTGAACTGGATATTATGAAGTTTTTTATAAAACCCATGTTCTTTTGCGAGCAATTCTTTTTGAGTACCTTGTTCAATCAGTTGTCCATTTTGTATGACCACAATTTTATGAGCACGAGCAATCGTTGAAAGGCGATGAGCAATAATGATCGTTGTGCGTCCTTTAGTAAGGTGGTGAATGGCTTCATTAATTTGTGCTTCGGTGTGTGAATCGAGCGCACTTGTTGCTTCATCAAGAATCAGAATTTCACTATCGTGAATCATTGCTCTAGCGATAGCGAGTCGTTGTTTTTGCCCCCCTGAAAGATTACAGCCATTATCACCTATCTGTGTATCATAACCATTTGGCAAACGCATAATAAAGTCATGAGCATTTGCTGCTTTTGCTGCTTCGATAATTTCGTCATCACTAGCCCCTTCTTTTCCAAGCCCGATATTATATTTAACAGTTCCTTGAAAGAGAAAAGTATCCTGTCCTACATAGGCCATCAGGTTTCTCAGAGAGCGAAATGTTGTGTAGCGGATGTCTTGATCATTAATTAATATGCGTCCTTTTGTGGGATCATAGAGTCGCATAATAAGGTTAATAAAGGTAGACTTTCCCGAACCTGATGGTCCCACCAATGCTGTCATTTTTCCAGCTTCTATTTCTAGGTTGATGTCTTTCAATACCATTTTGTTCTCAGTGTATGCAAAAGAAACGTGTTCGAAGCGAATAGCTCCTTGCGTTTTATTCAGATCTTTAGCTTCTTTATGTTCTATAACTGTAAGAGGATGGTCGAGTATTTCAAACATCGTGCGGATATTGACCAATCCAGATTCAATTTTTACACGTACATTTGCTAGTCTTTTTGCGGGCTCATAAGCTAAAAGTAAAGCAACAATAAAAGACATAAATTCACCTTGAACACCTGCGCGTTGGGTTGCAAGGTAACCGGAAAAACAGATAATACCAGCAATGGCAACACCTGTGAGTGTTTCCATAATCGGATTTGTAATAGCTTCGAGTGTTGCAATATTATTTGTTTGTTTTTCAACATCACAAATAGCTTTATCCATTCTTTTCTTCATGACTTCTTCTAGTGAAAAAGCCTTAATGACTCGAATGCCAACAGCAGTTTCCTGTACGATTTTTATAATTTCACCAAGTGAAAGGAGCTCTTTTTCCATAAGGCGGCGAACGCGTTTTAAAGCCATTCGAACGCCTAAAAAAGCTAGTGGTCCTATGATTAAAGTAATGGAAACTAATATAAAGTTTTGAATAAACATGACAAGCAACAAACCACTAACGGAAAGCAAATCACGTACAAAAGTTGTGATAATAGTATCAATGATATTACGTACAGCTGTAGCATTGTGGGTTACGCGAACAAGAAGATCAGATGAAGTGTTATTATGATAAAAAGAGACTCCTTGTTCCATAAGTCGGGCAAAAATTTTGCGTTGTTGTTCAGCAATGATACTATTTCCGGCTTTGTTTAGAAAATAAGTTTGGGAAAAAGTTGCAACTCCTTTGAGAATAAAGATAAAAGCAATGATGCTAGAAATTAAAACGATCATAGGAAAATTTTGCGCATCAATAATCTGATTAACAACATCACGCATCATCCATGCACTCGTTGCAGTTGTACCAGAAATGATGATCATTGAGAAAATAGCCGCACTGTACCAACGCGCATGTTTATGAAAATTTTCTCGCAAAAGACGGATAATAAGATGTTTATCAAAAGAGGAAATTTGTTTTTTGTCCATAAAGTGCTTCTATATTTTCTTGTTGTTTTATGCAAGATTGATGCACTCTTAATTAAAAAAATCCATTAATCTTTTGTACAAAAATAGCCTTTTCTTTCAAGGTTCATCCATCAATTTCACGACGGCGAGCGTAAAGAAATACAGTGCAAAATCTCTGTGAAAGGTAGAACGAAAAGGTGTTGTTTATCACTATCTTTAGTTAAATAAAAAGTACGGGCGAGTCCCATCATTATTATTTACTAATTTCCATATTGTAATAGCCTTTGGCACTTGAAATGATTCACAAAAGGCATTTCTGCTTTTTTTAATAATTTTATGTATGCATTATCTCTGTTTGTGATGTGCAAACAGAATTATTTTGTTGGATTCATATAGAAAGAGCTTGAAACGAGAAGATCTTAAGATGTTTGGGTTCTCTCATTTAATATATAAAATAACGAATTCTCCTTATAAATCGAGAAAGCACTATTAAAAGGATTTATACACGCTTATAAAACCCCTAAAAGCACCACAACAAATTCCATGTGGTGCTTCTAAATTATAGCTATACGCTCATTTGATGAATTGCATGCGAATATTATTCCAATGCAAAACTATTTAGGTGCTATCACCATCATCATTTGCCGGCCTTCAAGCTTTGGCTCCAATTCGATTTTGGCAATTTCACTTGTATCTTCTTTCACACGTTGAAGAAGCTTTAATCCAAGATCTTGGTGAGCCATCTCACGACCACGAAAACGCAAAGTAATCTTTACTTTATCACCATGATCAATAAAGCGATGAACAGCCTTGAGTTTGACTCCATAATCATGGACATCAACATTTGGGCGCATCTTAATCTCTTTGATTTCGATGACTTTTTGCTTCTTACGTGTTTCAGCAGCTTTTTTTTGGGTTTGATATTTTAATTTTCCCAAATCGATGATTTTACATACAGGTGGCTCCGCATTTGGTACAATTTCAACCAAATCAAGTCCCGCATCTGCAGCCATAGCAAGAGCTTCTTGTATCGCAACAACCCCCTGATGTTGTCCCTCATCATTGATAAGCTGAACATGAGGTACCCGAATATCCTGATTTGAACGTGGTCCGTCTTTTTGGGTAGGTGTCATTTTAAACGGTTTACGAATGGTTTATGCTCCTTAAATTTTGATTCAACTACAGTTAATTTAATATACAATTATGCACCTAAAAACAACTATAATTCGTGTTATTTTCATTATTTGATTTATTACTTTTTGGAATGATTTAGATTATAAAAGTTTTTCTCTTAATTTACAGAAATTGTTTTATGGAGGATAAAGAATCATGGATCAAAATATTCCTTGTCAGTTTTTTTCGTTTGAGAACACCGCACTTGCAGTACGCTATCGCAAGGGGCGCCAATCTCCAGGTTTGGTTTGGCTTACTGGCTATCAATCCGATATGTTAGGAAGTAAGGCAACGTTGGTTGATCAGTTTGCTCAGAAGAATGATTTGTCTTGTTTACGTTTTGATTATTCTGGACATGGAGAATCTGAAGGTGATTTTTTTCAAGGAACAATTTCGCGTTGGGTTAAGGAAAGTTTAGCGACTTTTGAAACCTATTGTGAGGGTCCACAAATTTTGATTGGTTCCTCTATGGGGGGGTGGATTGCGCTAAGGCTTGCTATGATGCTAGCACAGAAAAATAAGAAGCTTGCTGGCATGATATTGATTGCTCCAGCGCCTGATTTTACACAAACATTGGTGGAACCAAAATTAGGACCAGAAGAATGGAAGATTTTGGAGGAAAAAGGCTATATTGAACGACCTGCAGTTGATGATACAGAGCCAATGCCCTTTACAAAAACATTAATTGAAGATGGGCGCGAAAATTGTGTTATGAAAGGATGCATTGATGTTGGGTGTCCAGTCCATATTCTACAAGGGATGGAAGATGAAGATATTCCCTATCAGCATACATTGACTTTACTTGATCATTTACCTCTCCATGATGTAACATTGACACTTGTTCGTGATGCAGATCATCGCTTTTCTCGTCCACAAGATTTAGATTGCCTTGAAACAGTATTGAGATCTTTGATTAATCAGATTAATGCAAAATAAGGGGTACATTTATTGATGAAGATAAAAATATATGAGCATTTCTAAACAGCATTTTATTTTTTCTGATCGCTCTGTACCTGTACGGGTGCGGGAAAATAAGTATGCGCGCCGTCTTACCTTACGTATTGATGCCAGAAGTCAGGAGATTTGTGTAACAACACCACCAGCAATAAATCTCTATGCGGTTGAAAATTTTATTGAAAAACATCGGTCTTGGATTGAGGCACGTCTTGCTCATGTACAAATCTCTCATAAAAATGCTTATCTCAAAGTGGGGGCGACAATTCCCTTATTGGGTGTTTCTCATACCATCAAGCATAGAGAGGGACGTGGGGTAACAGAAATTGTTACAGCAGATGCGGAGCAAGGGCCTGAAATTATTGTTTATGGTCAATTAGAATACCTCCCAAGACGCATTGCTGACGTTTTGAAAAAACAAGCAGCACTTATTATAACGCCTTTGGTGGCACATTATGCTCATCAGGTAGAGCGTAAAGTCAAATCCATTTGTTATAAAGATACGAGAAGTCGTTGGGGCTCTTGTTCAATCGATAAGCGTCTTTCTTTTTCTTGGCGCCTTATTATGGCACCAAAAGAAGTTGTTGAGTATGTTGTTGCCCATGAAGTTGCTCATCTTGTTGAAATGAATCACGGACCAAGATTTTGGGCTCTTTGTGAAGAGCTATGTCCTGATAGTAAAACATATCGTGCTTGGTTGAAAGAAAATGCTCCTAGACTGCATGCCATTAATTTTGATTCATATAATTTAGAGGCGTAAAAAACTTTCAAATGAAGGCAATATTTAACGGAACTTTTTGTTGAGTGTTTTGTTGAGTGTGTGCTTGCTCAATGCATAATGAGGAAGCCATTGAAGCTCTCAGCACGATTGTTTTCCCCTGCTTGGTTTGCTGAGTGTCTTCAATGTTTTGCTTTATCTTTTTTGTAATTCAGCGTAATAACCCTAAGTTCCGATGACTTATAAAAAATGGGAAGGTTTTTTTATGTCTGTTCTTACAGATCCACTTCAGCTATTACAGGCACTTATTCGTTGTCCTTCTGTTACACCTCATGAAGCAGGGGCTTTATCAACTTTGGAACAATTTTTGAAAAAAATGGGATTTCACGTCGAGCGCCCTATTTTTACGGATAAAAATACAGATAATGTTGAAAATCTTTATGCAAAAATGGGAAATGAAGGACCCCATCTTATGTTTGCGGGTCATACGGATGTTGTACCGCCAGGCGCATTGGAAGATTGGACTTATCCACCTTTTGAAGCTGTCATAGATCAGGGAAAATTATATGGGCGGGGTGCTGTTGATATGAAGGGTGGAATCGCTTGTTTTATTGCGGCTCTAGCGCGAGTTCTTGAGAAACGACCCATTAAAGGAAGGGTAAGCCTTTTAATTACTGGTGATGAAGAGGGGCCTGCTGTTAATGGTACGGTAAAACTTCTCAAATGGGCAGAAAAAAAAGGCGAAAAATGGACTGCGGCTCTTGTGGGAGAACCAACAAGCGTAAAGACTGTTGGTGATATTATCAAAATTGGTCGCCGCGGATCGATTTCTGGTGTCATTACCGTGAAGGGTCGCCAAGGTCATGTTGCTTTTCCAGAGCGGGCTGCCAATCCCTTACCTTTGGCAAGTAAGCTTATTCAAGCATTGACACAAACTGCTTTAGATAAAGGGACAGAGAATTTTCAACCCAGTAATTTAGAGCTCACAACCATCGATACTGGTAATTTGGCAGTCAATATTATTCCAGCGCAGACAACAGTTCGTTTTAATATACGTTACAATGATCTTTGGACAAAAGAAACACTGATGAAGGAAATTGAAAAGCGTCTTGCTTTGGTGCAATCAAAAAACAAGAGCGATCAATATCCCTCTTATCAGCTTGAATGGATTCCAAGTTTAGGAGATGTTTTTTTGACTAAAAATGATAAACTCATTCAAATTTTATCTAATGCTATTAAAAGTGTAACAGGGAGTGTACCAGAATGTTCCACTTCTGGTGGTACTTCAGATGCGCGATTTATTAAGGATTATTGCCCAGTGGTCGAATTTGGCTTACCAGGGCAAACGATGCATATGGTAGATGAGTGTGTTGCCCTTGATGCAGTGGAAACTCTTACTACTATTTATGAGCGTTTTATTATTGAATTTTTTGCATAAAGAAAAGGTTGCTGGTTCAAAAATACCTTTATCTTGTTGTGCCATAAGATATTGCCATTTAAGGTGTGGTGATACGAGACTCGTAAAACTTAATATATTAAGTAGTTTTAGAGTAAGTGATGAATATTCTTAAGTTGGGATTCTTGCTTGTAGAGTTTTTAGTTAAGTGAATTACATAATTGAAAAGCCAAAAGAGACCTGCTTGAAGCAGTAGAATTGTTTAGACCATATTGGATTGAAAATATTCGTTCTTTAAAGTGTAGAAAGGAAGTCACACGCAATCATATATGGAAAACAATGAATATTATATCATCATTATGTGATGACAGGTTGAAGCCATAAAGACACACAAAAACATGCTGCTATTGTAAAAAGTTCGTACAACATAAATGCACTCATTCACAGCTCATGTTTTAATATGTTTTCTGCACTCTCATAAAAGGTACCTCTTATTTCAATTAGACTCTCTTAGAATAAAGCCTATAGGAAAAGCGCTTTAAGTTTGTTTTATTTCATATATTTTGCCCTGCTTTTTTTGTCCCCAAGAACTTCCGTTGCAAAATCATTACGAGATAGAAGGTGAGCTTATTTAATCAGCTTTAATCTTGGTTATGATAAAGATACACAGAATTTTTTGTAGCAGCACGTTGACTTCTTGAGCCAAGGATTGTCCTAGTATTATTCTCAATTTTTTAATAAAATAACCTTAAAGGACGCGTACAGACACTCATAAGCATTATGCATACAAGTAAGATCATATGGGATTAATGACGTTTCGCTCGCTAACAAAGCAATTTCGATTCATATCGGGTATATTTGCCATTTGAGTGCATTATTTGTTTAATAAAACTCATGATTTTACTGTGGCCTATAAACCAATACCGATCATACAGCCGCGTATCTCAAATAAATATTGGTTCAGTATTTTTTGCGATAACAGCTTTTATATAACAGAATAGGATAAAAGCATTGTGTATATCTATTTTTGTAATCTCTGAAACAGACATACAACCACAACCTGATTGAGGGAAAATATAAAGGTATAAAGGTGAAAATCAGCGTGCTTTTTTACTTTCTTTTTTATTCAGCTTTACGGTTTTCAAAATTATCTAGAGTAATATCTTTTTAAATAATCAGAAATTGATGCATGGTTTCATGCTTATTTCTCTGGTTCTTTAAATGGTGCCACGATTTCATAAAGAACAATACATTATCGTATTATGCATTCACGTACTTGTTTTAGAGAAATTTTCTCAAGGTTTGTCACATTTGTGCTACTACGGTGCTTATGAATGTTGTAATATAAAATCTATAATGCCTCCCCATCTTTATGTTTATGAAAAATAAAGTTAGAGCACCATACACTTTCTAGCTCAAAATATTGCAATAGCTTTTAGCACTTAAGGGTGTTCATAAGAGGCCTTTTTACTCCTTTTTTATAGTTTTTATCCACATGCTTCTCTATTTTTAAGGTGTAAGCAAATGATTGTAATTAATTGCCTATAAACAGATTTAAAATAAGGGAATCTTACGATATTTCAGTCTCGCTTTTGCTATAAAAAATGATAATTATGGCATAAAATCAATATGTTGTTATGGAAAATTTAGTTTGCGAGTTGGCTAATGATGTGATCAAGAACAATACGTCCTTTGGCTGTTGCTTTTAAGCGTTGGTTATCGACCATTTCTATCAATTCTTGGTGTTGTAACTCGATCAGTTTTTCCATAGGGATGCGTTTGGGACTTAAGGTTTCATAGCGTATAAGTTCTAAGCCTTCGCATAGGCGTAACCCCATAAGGAGCATTTCATTTGCCTGTTGCTCAGGGGTTAATTGTTCTGTTTCAATACAGCCATGTCCTGTTGTTTCTACCAAATTAAGCCACTGTTCGGGATGCTTTTCATTTATTGTGACATAACGTTCACGGTTTTTAAGGTGTGATAATGATGTTTTTGAACAGGCAGAGGAATGATTTGGTGCGTTCTCAATGAAACGTCCATGTGCTCCTGGACCAAAGCCTGCATATTGGTGATAACGCCAATAAAGAAGATTATGTGCTGATTCAGCACCGGGCATGGCATGATTTGAAATTTCATAGGCAGGAAGTCCACGCAGTGCTGTTATTTCCTGGGTAAGATGATATAGATCTGCGGCTAGCTCTGATGGGGGGAGGATAAGTCTTCCTGCATCATGAAGCCGTTTAAAGGCGGTTCCTTCTTCGATCGTCAATTGATAAAGAGAAAGATGGTCCGCTGCTAAATCAATTGCTTGTACAAGTTCAGATTTCCATTGTTCAAGGGTTTGTTCGGGGCGGGCATAAATGAGATCAAAGGATAAACGTGGAAAAATTTGCCGTGCTAAAGCAATGGCACAAAGAGCTTGTTCCACATTATGGAGTCGGCCAAGTTTGCGCAATGCTTTATCATTGAGCGCTTGTATCCCTAGAGATAAGCGATTAACGCCTGCCGCACGGTATCCACGAAAGCGCTCTGCTTCCACACTGGATGGATTAGCTTCTAATGTAATTTCAACTTTATCATCGACTACCCATTTTTTTGCAAGTGCTTGCAATAGGGCATCGACAGTTTGCGGCTCCATAAGGGAAGGGGTTCCTCCACCAATAAAAATACTTGTAATATGGCGTGGGCCTATTTTGTGGTATTGCGTTTCTATTTCGCGCTTAAAGGCGGTGACAAAACGTGGTTGATCAACACCATGGATGCGAACATGCGAATTAAAGTCACAATAAGGACATTTAGCTGCACAAAAGGGCCAATGAATGTAAATGCCAAAAGGTTCATTCATGAGAATGCTAAAAGGTTTTCTGCCAAAAGTTTGAAAGCACGTGCGCGATGTGAAAGAGGGGGAATATCATTACGTTTCCAGTTGTGTTTTTGCTCTGTTGACATTTCTCCAAAGGTATTTTCACATCCATCGGGTAAAAAAATAGGATCAAAACCAAAGCCTTTATCTCCCCGTGGAGGCCAAATGAACGTTCCTTCAACGCATCCGCGGAAGTAATCTGCATGAGCATCAGGCCATGCAATGCAAATGACGGATATAAAACGGCATTTTCGTTGGCTTTTTTCTCGTGCTCCGACTTTTTGGAGTTCATTTTCTATTTTTTTCATAGCTTTTGGAAAATTACGTGTACCATCGGCTTGAATTGCCCAATCAGCGGTATAAACGCCTGGCGCACCCTCCAATGCATCTACTTCTAAGCCTGAATCATCAGAGAGGGCAGGAAGTCCTGTTTTTTTTGCTGCTGAAAAAGCTTTAATATAAGCATTTTCTTCAAATGTTTTTCCCGTTTCTTTTGGTTCTGGCAAGCCCAGTTCTTTTGCCGATTGTATTATTAAACCGAAAGGTGTAATTAAAGTAGTGATTTCATGCAATTTTCCGGTGTTATGTGTAGCAATGACAAGTTTTGTATCTGCTATGCTTCTCATATAGATTTCTCCAAAAATGAAAGGGGAATTATTTTTGTGCTAAAAACCGACTTAAATGCTCATATACACATTCTGCTTGATTTTACATGATATGATTATTTTACACGTTTTATGATATTTTATTCCAATAAAATTTTTATCTTGTATGAAGATAACCTTGCAAAGATATGAAAGACACCTCTTTATTTATAATAGCATTTTATGATAAATTTCCAATTTTCTGCTTGCTCTAAAGGGTGAATTTTCTATTTACAGCGGTTTTTAATCAATCGAGATTCTCTTGACAAATCCCTACAGCAGACCACTTTACAGATCAACTCTTATCTTATATTTCTCACACACTCTAACAAAAAATATCCCTGCGTAATTTATCAAGCATCACTTTGAAAGGTAGCATTTTACAGCTCAATAGGATAATATGTTTTTATACTACTTTAGACTATTTGACCAAACCTTGGCAAAACTTATATAAGAGATGAGGATTTTAAAAGTAGTGAAACAATTGTGATGAAGCACAAAACTATTGATAATGAACTAAAATATCTTGATGAACGTTCGCGTGATATTTTTCGCCATATTGTTGAAGCTTATCTTAATGATGGTGAACCTGTAGGGTCACGTAATCTTTCGCGGCTTTTACAACAGACATTATCGCCTGCGACGATTCGCAATGTGATGAGTGATCTTGAACATCTCGGTTTGATTTATGCACCACATGTTTCTGCGGGTCGAATGCCGACACAATCAGGTTTACGCTTTTTTGTTGATGCATTTATGGAAGCGGGTGATTTGCCAAACGAAGAGCGAGAAAATATTGAAATGCAAGTCAAAGAGTCTGGTCATGCACAATCGGTTGAACATTTTCTTGTTCAAGCAAGTCGAGTTCTTT
Organism: Bartonella sp. TT110JLCBS; assembly: GCF_042193405.1. Classification (NCBI taxonomy): domain Bacteria; kingdom Pseudomonadati; phylum Pseudomonadota; class Alphaproteobacteria; order Hyphomicrobiales; family Bartonellaceae; genus Bartonella; species Bartonella sp. TT110JLCBS. Next base: position 42,769 of record NZ_JBHILT010000002.1, on the reverse strand, counting down.
CAGATCTTTCACGTGGGGCAGGGCTTGTTTTAGCAACAAAACAAGAAGGAACATTGAAACATATTGAATTTGTGCGCCTTGATAGGGAGCACGCTCTTGCCGTTTTGGTGACTCAACAAGGTGAAGTTGAAAATCGTATTGTTCATTTGCCAGAAGGGGTTACCCATGCACAATTGACGGAAGCAATGAATTTTCTCAATGCCCATATCCAAGGGCGTACATTGAATGAAGCTAAAGAGGAAATTACCCGCTTGTGCGCAGAAACACGGGCTGCGCTTGATGATTTATCGCATCATCTTGTTGAAACGGGATTAGCTCTCTGGGGAGGAGAAGGTGCTGATCATAAAATACACCTCATTGTTCGTGGGCGTAGCAATTTACTTGAAGATGTGAAAGCAGAAGAAGATTTAGAACGATTACGCCATTTGTTTGATGATCTTGAAACGCGTGAGAGTATGGCACAGCTTCTCGATTTAACGGATGAAGGTTCTGGGGTTAGAATTTTTATTGGTTCAGAAAATAAGTTATTTTCTCTTTCTGGTTCTTCTTTAGTTGTAGCACCTTATCGAGATTCACAACAAAGAGTCATTGGTGCTTTAGGTGTTATTGGTCCTACACGGCTTAATTATGCAAGGATTGTGCCCATGGTTGATTATACAGCTCAACTTGTGTCACAGTTATTGCGTTAAAACGATGCAAGTAAGTATTTGTACTATAAAAGCTCATTGTATTATATACATCGCTACCCCTTGATTTTTGTCTGTAGAATTTCGATATCGAGAATAACGAATCTTATGAAGGAATAAAATTTTTATGTCTGATGAAAAAAACAAATTTACTGACGCTTCATTTGAAAATTGTAATTTAAAAAATCCAGCTGATCGTAATACACTTAAACAGGCAGCCGATGAATTTTTAAAAACGCATAAAACAGAGGAACACGAAGCCGTTGAAACAGAAAACAATGAGATCAGTGATCCTTTAGCATCTTTGCAGGATGAAAATAAAGAACTGAAAGATCAGCTTTTACGTCTTGCTGCAGATATGGAAAATCTTCGACGTCGTACTGCGCGAGATGTGGCGGATGCAAGAGCTTATTCCATTGCTAATTTTGCACGGGATATGTTATCGGTTTCTGACAATCTCAATCGTGCTTTGGAAGCGATTCCAGAAGGTGCACGGGAGAGTGATGCTGGTTTGAAATCATTGGCAGAAGGCGTTGAAATGACTGAACGTGCCATGATGGCAGCATTGGAACGTCATGGGGTGCAAAAAATTCATCCAGAGGGGCAAAAATTTGATCCTCACTTTCATCAAGCGATGTTTGAAATTCCCAATGCTGATGTTCCAGATAATACTGTTCAACAAGTGGTTCAGGCAGGTTATATTATCGGGGAAAGGGTGTTACGTCCAGCTATAGTGGGTGTAGCTAAAGGAGGAGCAAAAGAAGCTTCTGTTGAAGCTGATTCGGCTTAAAATACTTCAATAATAAATCTCCAACATAAAATGCAGCATTCCCTGCAATTACACATATATGAAGTCTTTTCTTAAAGGGTTTTTAAAGGGTGTTATAAACACCCTTTTATCTTTGAAGCGCCCAACTTCCTTTTACAATATAGGGAGTCTTATTTAAGGGAGAGGCCGATAACAATAAAACAAAATGATCAACTTCAAAAGGAGGGAGCGAAAAATCATCTCGAGAAGATAGATAAGAAGAAAGATCTTTAAGATTAATATCAAATATTCGTGCAAGAGTGATATGCGGAATAAAGAGTCTTTCATCAGGCTTTAACTCTAATTTATTCCGGATATATTGCATCTTTTCATGTAAAAGAGTAAGCTTTTCACAAGGTTCAATGCGAACCACAAGAGAATGGGGAGCATTTTCTGAACTAAAAACTTCAAAGCCCTTTATCTGTAGCTTAAAAGAAGGAAGTTCTATAGTGTTAAAGGTATGCATAATTTCATCTTCTAGGGAGCTTTCAACTTCGCCAAAAAAAGATAAGGTTACATGAAAATTTTGCGGGTTGATCCATTGTGCTTTTGGTAAGCCATTTTGCAATGATACGAGGGCTTTTGTTGTTTGTTGAGGAATCTGAAGAGCACTAAATAGACGACCCATGATATTATCTCCTTATAATGAAAGATGCTATCCCAAGCGCAATATAGATAATAAGGGCGGGGCACGTACCACAGAAAACAAGGCAATAGTATAGAAAAAGAATGTCTAAAAAATGCTTACTATAATTATGAGCGTACAAAGCTTATACGTTTTAAGAAAATGGTTATGACATTGATAAGAATTGCGTTTTCATGATCTATATCACAATGATGTGCAATGGAAGATTACTTGTGTATTATAAAGGCTACAAAGTGAGCAGAAAATAAGAAAAATTGATAGATTTTTGATGTGCGAAATTATTTTGACATTTATCTTTAGCCTAAAATAAAGCATATTCTCATACAAAGGTGAAGAGTTCTCTTTTTTGTAAATGTTTAATGATATGATTAAGTTGGGGAATAGCCATAATACGCAAAACTATTCAAATGGGCCAAATAATGTTAGGAAAAGAAAAAAATTCTTGCATAACAAAATTACTATAAGCTTTTACATCTATGATAATTATGTCAATCTATAATGGATATGAATATTGGTATAAAAGCGGGAAGAGAAATTAAAATTCAAAATAATGATAGAAAGTTCCTATTTTCTAAGAATCATCATCCTTGTTTATGATGAAAAAGCACTAGTTGTCCTCTCCAAAGTTGTTATTGATGAGCTTTTCAAGAGCATTAAGAGCATCTGTTGCTTCTGGTCCTGAAACACGAATGGTGAGGTTGCAACCGGATGAAGCCGCTAGCATCATAAGTCCCATAATTGATGATCCGCCAACAATTTTTCCATCCTTTTCAACTTCAACAGTAACATTAAAATTGTCAACAGTTTGTACAAATTTTGCAGAAGCACGTGCATGCAACCCACGTTTATTACAGATATTGAAATGACGACTTATACATGGGAGGGTATCTTTGGAAAACATTGGTATTTTATTATCCGCTATAAAGTCATACTTGGTACATTAATATATTTACGCCCTGCTTCTTGTGCTATTCTTAACGCGTCTGATAATGAAATATCAGGACATTTGCGAATAGAAATCAGTTTAATAAGCATGGGCAAATTAACACCGGCAATCATTTCAACGCGTCCTTTTTCAATAGCAGGAATAGCTATATTTGATGGTGTTCCACCGAACACATCTGTTAATATGATGACGCCATGATCCGTATCTGTATCGGTTACTGCGGCTATAATATCACCTCGGCGCTGATCTATATCGTCATCGGGATAAACGCATATTGTTGCGAACTTTTCTTGTACTCCAACAACATGTTCCACGGCATGTAAAAATTCGACAGCCAGCTCACCGTGCGTTACAAGCACGAGTCCAATCATTTACGCAAACTCCTGTTAACTAATAAGACCCAACCATAGTTGGTGGGAAAGACATTGTACAAGGCTTTATCTTGCTGCCAAGAAAAATTTGCAAAAAAAAGGCAAAAATTGTGATTTTTTTATCTTTAGAAAAAAATTAGACAGATTTTTGCCATATTTTTCTAAACAAAAATGCTTCAATAGCTTGACAAATGGCTGTACAATCGGCTTCACGAAGAGAGGGAAGTTTTAAAAGAGGAATGTGCAAATTTTCAAATTGAAAAGTTTTATTTGTGGAAAAACGTTCATATTCCGGACCGAGAAAAATAACACAATCGATAGTTGTGTGCTTTTCAAATTCTATCATATAAAGACCAACGCCACGAATCTCGATGCCGCCCTCTAAATTATCAGGAGTGTATCCGTGAAGCTTTCCATTTTCCGCACGCAACATTGTATAATCATCACTGATAAGCTTCGCTTCACGTTTTGACCACTCAGCGCGGTCAAGCAAAGAAAGGGTGAGGGTTGATTTTCCTGAACCCGATGGACCTATAATTAACAGCCCCTTGCCGCCTAGTTGAAGGCAATTTGCGTGGAGTATTTCACATTTTGTTTTCATGTCTTTTACTTTGGATAAAAGATTTATTTAGCAAGCGGAAGCATAATAGTAAAACGTGCACCAGTTTTACACTTCCCAAGTGTAGGATCAATAATATTTTCGGCTGTAATTGTCCCATTATGAGCTTCGATGATTTGCCGACTAATAGAAAGGCCAAGTCCAGAGTTTTGCCCAAAAGCATCTTCATTTGGTCGATCTGTGTAAAAACGTTCAAAAATGCGTTCAATATTTTCTGAACGAATACCTGGGCCATTATCTTCAATGGTTAAAATAAGGGTTGAAGCATGACTTTTCATAGTAATGCAAATTTTGCCACGATTCCAAGGAATAAAAGAGCGCGCATTTTCAAGAAGATTTGAAATCACTTGCCCTAAACGGAGTTCATGTCCCAATACAAGATAGGCTTTTCCATGAGGACGTGGGACAATATTAAGGCTTATATCAATGGTTTGCGTATTACGATACACTTCCTGAACAGCATGAACAAGACTTTCCAAAAGCGGTGTCATATCAACAATCTCTGCGGTTTCTCGTGCAAGCTCTGCATCGAGCCGCGATGCATCAGAAATATCTGTAATCAACCGATCAAGGCGGCGCACATCATGTTGAATGATTTCCAGCAATTTCTCTTGTGCTTCTTCATTTTTAGCCAGAGGGAGCGTTTCAACAGCACTGCGTAGAGAGGTGAGAGGATTTTTTAATTCGTGGCTTACATCCGCAGCAAAGCGTTCAATGGCTTCAATACGCATATAAAGGGCGTTGGTCATATCACGAATAGAAGTTGAAAGGTGACCAATTTCATCTTCACGCATTGAAAAATCAGGAATTTCTACACGCTGATTATTGCCATTACGCACTCGATTAGCCGAGGCAGATAATTTACTTAATGGATGGGCAATCGTATGGGCCAAAAAGAGAGAAAGAACCAAAAGTACGCTACCTACAACGGCAAAAACTTTAAAGATAACCAGTCTTTCTCCCTTTACAATGTTATCAATATCGGAACCCGTGGTTGAAAGAAGAAGAGCTCCAACCACTGCGCGATAGCGTTGAACAGGAACGGCAACAGAAACAATTAATTGCCCTTGTCTGTTGCGTCTTTTAGCCGTAGCAAGAGATCCGTTTAATGCGCGGTACACTTCTGGATAAGCAATACCACTGGTTTTTGTTTGTTCTCTGTCAAGAGCAATACCTTTGCCATAAAATGCGCTTGAATACCATGAAGTAAGGCGATCCCACATGTTTTGTTCTGTTTTAAGTGGGGGTAAATCATAACTAAAAACTTCTCCACTAGAATAAAGAACGCGCGAATCAAGAAGGAGAGTAGCATCACGATCATAGATACGTGCTCTTGTTGTTTTAGGTGTAATAAGACGCCGTAAAAGAGGGGCAACTTGCTCAGGGTTAATAGGAAAATCCCAAGAATCGGTTGATTGAGGGGCGGGTGTAACGCTTTCACCAGTCTGTAACTCTAAGAGTTTTTGGGGGTCAATGAGGATAGAATTTGTATCTACTGTTGCAGAAGCAGCAATAGCCCCAGCAATAATTTTTCCTTGGGTACATAAACTTTTAATTTTTGCTTCAATTAAACCATCGCGAAATTGGTTAAGGTATAAAATTCCTGTAACTAAAACGGCAAGAGCAGCAATGTTTAATATAACAATGCGACGTGTAAGGCTGGAAAAAAGCAATTGTCTAAAGAGACGTTGTGTTCGAAGATGCAAACGAGCAAACATAAGAAATGGCGTTGAGGATGTACCATTAACGGTTGTTTTTTGTAAAGTTTCCAGTTGAGAATTGTCTGTCATCGATTTGATTGCCGTTCAAATTTTTGCGACAAAATAGTTTTATACCTCGTGGAAACGATAACCTACACCATAAAGTGTTTCAATCATTGCAAAATCATCATCCACTTGTTTAAACTTTTTACGCAGACGTTTAATGTGACTATCAATGGTGCGATCATCTACGTAGACTTGATCACTATAAGCAGCATCCATTAAAGCATCACGACTTTTTACAACTCCTGGTCTTTGTGCTAAGGTTTGCAGAATCAAAAATTCCGTAACGGTTAAAATAACAGGTTTATCTTTCCATGTACAGGTGTGGCGTTCTTGATCCATCACAAGATCTCCACGTTTGAGAGAAGAGGTGGAAGAAGTTCCTGTAGCAAGCGGTTGGTTACGTGCATTAGAACGGCGTAAAATAGCTTTCACGCGTTCAATAAGAAGACGTTGGGAGAAAGGTTTCGTAATAAAATCATCAGCTCCCATTTTGAGACCAAATAATTCATCAATTTCATCATCTTTAGAGGTAAGAAAAATAACTGGAAGATCAGATTTTTGACGCAAACGACGCAAGAGTTCCATCCCATCCATTCTGGGCATTTTAATATCAAAAATAGCTAAGTGTGGAGGGTGAAGTGTGAGACCCTTGAGTGCAGATGCTCCATCTGTATAGCTTTCAACCCGATATCCTTCTGTCTCAAGCGCAAAAGACAAAGATGTCAAAATATTGCGATCATCATCAACAAGTACAATCGTTTGCGTGATTGTTGGTGTATCTTTCATGGTTTCTTAGACCTTTCTATTGCTGTGGTAGCAAATTACCCACACTTATTTATATGGGAGTTCATATTTTTTTTGCAAAACAAATATGATACAAATTGTAGCAAAGTAAAAAACCTTTTGTCATTACTGTAAAATCTTGTTTTGCTTTCATAATTTATAATGTTTCTACGTCGATTAAGATCCCTTCATTTGAGAGAAAATTTTCATAAAGGCTTTTTTTATCAAGGTTTATTACAAAGTTTATTATTGTCCTTGTTCCATAATTGAACAGGTATAGTTTTGATTGTTGAAGTTTAGAAAATCTGCCTATGTGTTTTAAGAGCAAAGAAAAGAATGTGGCAATATATGCACAAAAATTTGTTTCTGCTACACGAAAGGAGGTCGTAATGGGATTTTTTAATTTTATTAAAACTGTAGGGGAAAAGTTAGGTATTGGGGACCATGAACCAAAAGAAAAGGATTTTAAAAGAGCATTTGATCATTTTCAACTCGGTACAGAAAAAGTAAATATTCAAGTTGAAGACGGTAAAGCTATTTTAAGCGGTGAAGTTCCAGACAGGGAAACACTTGAAAAAGCACTGCTGGTTGTTGGCAATACACAAGGTATCTCTTCTGTAGATGTTGATCAATTAAAGGTCATAGATACAACGCCTAGAAAAACTTCTCGCTTTTATGAGGTTAAATCGGGTGATAATCTTTGGAAGATTGCTGAAGAGGTTTATGGAAAAGGGCAAGGTAATAAAAACACATTTATTTTTGAAGCCAATAAGCCAATGCTAAAATCTCCCGATAAAATTTATCCTGGACAAGTTTTACGTATTCCTGAAATTGACCATAGTTAATTCATCAAAGGGGATAATTTTTTACTGATGGCATTAAACAAAAAATAAAGAAGCGTAAAAAAAATTCACGCTTCTTATAAAGTGTGTATTTATAATAAAAGGAGCTTAGTGAACAAGAGAGGATTTAGAAGGTGATGGTGCTTTCATAGCGTTTACAGAGAAATCAACATCAATGGTTCCTGCTTTCTCAAATGTCAATTTTGCGCTAATTTTATCACCTAACTTGAATGGTTTTGAAATCCCCATAAACATAATATGATCACCGCCAGGCTTAAGCGTGATTTCTCCATTTCCAGGAATTTCAATGCCATTGTGCATTTTTTCCATTTTCATAATATCATTAACGACAGCCATAGAGTGTATCTCTGTTGTTTTTACTCCGTTTGTGGAAATAGCAACCAAACGGTCTGGGGTATTACTGTGATTAATAATGTAGAGATAACCGCTACCAACTCTTATACCTCTAGGTGTTTCGCGTGTCCAAGGATTGAGAATTTCTATGTCGCCAAGTTTATATTGCTGAGCACTTGCAGGCAGGGTTATACCAGCAAAGAGAAGAGCACACACGATATTTATGATAACCTTATTGTATGGATATTGTGTATGTATTATATTCTTAAAGATGAGATTTGTTATTTTCTTAATAATAGATATCATCATTGATTTACCCTCCTTCATAAGATTCACACTTTGAATATTTTTTATTTTAGCAGAGCTTTTGTTTAAAATAAAAGAAAGAAATGCTAAAATGAAATTGATTTGAATATGAGAATAAAAATCATAGAATTCTTGGATTTTAAAAGAAGACAGTAAGGTTTACAATGACAACACACCTCTCAATGCTTCCGTGTTCATCTCATAAATAGTATTTGTAAATGGTATAAAATCTATGATGCATCACTATTTTACTTAATGAAGATATAATACAAAACAATCATCAACCACTTTACCAATTTTAATATTATGACAGCTTTTGGCGTTTTAAAGCGTTTATACAGAGGCGTTTTTATATATTTTTAAAGTTCAAAATTATACAGTTAAGAAAAAACGCTTTAGGTGAGTTTAAAGCACAGCTTTCAAATAGCCGCAAACAATGAGACCGTTAGAAAGAGAATTTTTGAAAGGAGATCGATAGATAATGCCTTTACGGATGTGAGCATTAGATATGATGACTATGTTAGTCCAAGGAAAATTTATAATATTCGTGATATAAATTATTCGCCTTTTAAAAAGCTTTTATGGAAGTATGATTTTATCAATGATGAGAAGATCAAGAGCGAGAGTGCAATCACTCTTTTTATTTTTTTAATTTTTATAGAAAAATATATTTGTTGAGAATTGCAAGAAAAATATATTATGATCTCAAGTCTCTCATAAATATGGTATTTATGGGTCATTAGAGTGCCTATTTTAAAATAAATTTTTTATTTTGGAGATGTTTCTCTCATTATTCTCTTGTAGCAATAAAAGCCTGTTCTTATATACGAGGCAGCAAGGCTTGTTGCGACTTGCAGTTTATTATTTATTTATGTTGCTTGAAGCAATATACGGGCTTTAGGTGTTATGAGGAGCTATCTTAAAAAGATGCTTTATGAAGGTTGAGGTAGCTTGCTGAATGGAGATTATAATATGGCAAAAGTAATTGGTATTGATTTGGGGACAACGAACTCTTGTGTGGCTGTTATGGATGGCAAAAACGCAAAAGTTATTGAAAACTCAGAAGGAGCGCGAACAACACCTTCGGTTGTTGCCTTTACTGATGGGGGGGAGCGGCTTGTTGGGCAGCCTGCTAAACGGCAGGCGGTGACAAATCCTGAAGGGACAGTTTTTGCAGTTAAACGTTTGATAGGGCGCCGTTTTGATGACCCTATGGTTGAAAAAGATAAAGCACTTGTTCCTTATAAAATTGTTAAAGGTGACAATGGTGATGCATGGGTTGAAGAAGCGGGTAAGAAATATTCTCCATCACAAATTTCAGCTATGATTTTGCAAAAGATGAAGGAAACAGCAGAATCTTATCTTGGTGAAAAAGTTGAACAAGCGGTTATTACGGTTCCTGCTTATTTTAATGATGCACAACGTCAAGCTACGAAAGACGCGGGTAAAATTGCTGGACTTGAAGTTTTAAGGATTATTAATGAGCCAACTGCTGCTGCTTTAGCTTATGGTTTGGACAAAAAAGACGGAAAGACAATAGCTGTTTACGACCTTGGTGGTGGTACATTTGATATTTCAGTCCTTGAAATTGGAGATGGCGTTTTTGAAGTTAAATCAACCAATGGGGATACGTTTTTAGGGGGTGAAGACTTTGATATGCGCCTAGTTGGTTATTTTGCAGATGAATTCAAAAAAGAGCAAGGAATTGATCTGAAAAATGATAAATTAGCTTTACAGCGCTTAAAAGAAGCGGCAGAAAAAGCAAAGATTGAGCTTTCTTCGTCACAGCAAACAGAAATCAATTTACCATTTATCACGGCAGATCAATCAGGTCCCAAGCACTTAACAATGAAATTGACTCGGGCAAAATTTGAATCTCTCGTTGATGATTTAGTGCAGCGTACCATCGAGCCTTGTAAAGCTGCGTTGAAAGATGCTGGATTAAAGGCTGGTGAAATTGACGAAGTTGTTTTAGTAGGTGGTATGACACGTATGCCCAAGATTCAGCAAGTTGTGCAGAGCTTTTTTGGCAAGGATCCCCACAAAGGCGTTAATCCTGATGAAGTGGTCGCAATGGGTGCTGCCATCCAAGGCGGTGTATTGCAAGGCGATGTCAAAGACGTTTTGTTGTTAGATGTAACGCCTTTATCTTTGGGCATTGAAACCTTGGGTGGGGTTTTCACACGCCTTATTGAGCGCAATACCACTATCCCAACAAAAAAATCGCAAGTTTTTTCAACCGCTGATGATAACCAGAATGCTGTAACGATTCGCGTTTTCCAAGGTGAACGGGAAATGGCAAGTGATAATAAGTTATTGGCTCAATTTGATCTTGTTGGTATTCCTCCAGCACCACGTGGTATACCTCAAATTGAAGTTACTTTTGATATCGATGCGAATGGTATTGTTAATGTTTCGGCCAAAGATAAGGGAACAGGGAAAGAGCATCAAATTCGTATTCAGGCATCAGGTGGTTTAAGTGATGCTGATATTGAAAAAATGGTAAAGGATGCAGAAGAGCATGCGGCTGAGGATAAAAAACGCCGTGAAGGTGTTGAAGCTAGAAATCAAGCGGAGGCTCTTATTCATTCAACTGAAAAATCGCTCAATGAATATGGCGATAAAGTATCAGCTGAAGAAAAGGGACAGATTGAAACAGCAATATCTGATTTGAAATCTGCGCTTGAAGGAAGTGATACGGAAGAAGTAACAACAAAGATGCAAAAATTAGCAGAAGTCAGTATGAAGCTTGGACAGGCTATGTACGAAGCCTCACAAGCAGCGAGCGCTGATACTGAAACAGAGACAAAGAATGATGATGTTGTCGATGCTGATTTTGAAGAAGTTAATGATAAGAAGAAATAGTGTCAGCATATGTGTTGATTAATTTATAAACCCGGCCTTTGAAATATAAGGCTGGGCTTTATTATTTGAGATAAGTTGCAACTTTGTTGCTAAAAATATAAATTAAAAGCAATATTATCCATAAAGATGGATGACAGAAAAACTATCAGGAATACATGATGAAGGTTGACTATTATGAAATTCTTGGCGTGACTCGTGAATGCGATGATAAAAAGTTGAAATCTGCTTTTCGTAAGTTGGCAATGCAATATCATCCTGATCGAAACGCGGGGGATAAAGAGGCAGAGCGAAAATTCAAAGAAATTGGCGAAGCCTATGAAGTTCTTAAAGACCCCCAGAAGCGTGCTGCTTATGACCGGTTTGGCCATGCGGCCTTTGAAAATAGTGGTGGTCAAGGGGGAGCAAATCCCTTTAGCGGTTTTGCTGCTGGTGGTGGATTTGCGGATATTTTCGAAGACTTTTTTGGTGAGATTATGGGAGGGACACACCGTAAGCGTGGTGATAGTCGCGAACGTGGTGCAGATTTGAGTTATAATATGGAAGTGACTTTAGAAGAGGCATTTTCAGGAAAAACTGCAGAAATTAATATTCCCAGTTCCGTCACGTGTGATGTTTGTGAAGGATCAGGGGCGAGAAAAGGCTCTAAGCCGCAAGTTTGTGGAACATGTCATGGCTCTGGTCGTGTGCGTGCAGCACAAGGTTTCTTTTCTATTGAGCGAACATGTCCTTCATGTCATGGACGTGGTGAAACTATTACGGATCCATGCCCCAAGTGTCAGGGAACACGGCGTATAGAGAAGAAACGTTCATTGAGCGTAAATGTTCCAGCTGGTATTGAAGATGGAACGCGTATTCGCCTTTCTGGTGAGGGTGATGCTGGTCTTCGTGGTGGTCCCAATGGTGATCTTTATATTTTCCTTTCCATTAAACCGCATGAGTTTTTTCAGCGAGAAGGAGCAGATCTTCACTGTCGCGTTCCTATTTCAATGGTAACAGCTGCTTTAGGAGGAGAGTTTGAAGTTTCTGACCTTGATGGTGTTAAAGCACGCGTTAAGATTCCAGAAGGGACACAAAATGGATGTCAATTCCGCCTTAAAGGCAAAGGTATGCCCATGTTGCGCCGTCAGCAAGCAAGGGGTGATCTTTACATCCATATCACGATTGAGACACCGCAGAAATTAACGCAAGAACAACGTGAATTGTTGCAAAAATTTGAAAAGCTCTCAAATCATGAGAATTCACCGCAATCACATGGTTTTTTTTCACGTATGAAAGAATTTTTTGAAAATCTTTCTGGTTAAAATATGTGAATATTCTCAAAATAATTAGAGAGAACTGTGGGAAAGTTATTTTCATTAAGCTTTCTATTGTCTCATAATCTTTAAAAAGAAAAGAGAGAGACAGCTAATTTAGGATAAACTCCTGTTGCTGATAGTTTTTATATTTCATGTGTTTTATGGATAAGTCTTATTTTTGAATGTCTATGACATTTTAAAAAGGGCTTATCCATATAAGAACGCAATTGAGTGATTGATAATAAATATTGCTAGTGTCATGATAAACGCCTTTATGCATTCAGTATTTTTTGTATTTATTTTTTTACTCAAAATTTCTTTTTAAAGGCCCTATAACAAAACTGTAAAATAGGTAGAAGCTTGCCAAGAAACGCTAAATAAGCTGTTAGGCAAACCATCTTATTTCAAATAAAGTATCAACTTCTTATAACCGATTTTATTTTTGGCATTTTTCATAGTTTTAATCACTGCTTCCTTTAAAATAAGGGTTATTTTATTCGGAATAGCTTTTACATGCCTCATCTCAGCTTTTAGCAGTAATCATGTCTTTTTAAATGCGGATTTAGTTTTGTATTTCTGATGTCAAAAATACTTCTTTCAGATAATAAAAAAACGCTATAATCAGATTTATTTTGTTCCAAAGAAATTATGAAATAGGATAATGCATGTTGAATACTAAAGAAGACATAACAAAATATGTCTTGAGATGCTTGATGCATCTCTCTTTTGGAGAAACAGATTTCATGGGATTCACCTAGTTGAATTTATTGGCATGATAAAAATTTGGTGGTGAGAAAGGGGGAGGTACTTTAGAAAAGAAAAAATAAATACAATAAAAATAGCACAATATGCTTAGAAAATAGCACGATATATTATTGAAATTGATGAGTGATATTTCATAAAATAATACAATTAAAACAATACATTAATAGAATTAAAAAATTCTAAAAAACATTGAATAATTCAAGTATGTATCGCTATGCAGAAAGAAAAAATTATTGACAGATCATGAAAATGAGAAATTTTATCAAATCTTACGAAGAGAGTAATCTAAACAATTAAATGCTTTTACAAAGATGCTTCTGAAGAGCTATCGCAATAAAATCACAATATATGATAATTTTGCAAAGCCTTTTTTCGATTTTACGATATAAAAAGATAAATTATTATGATTCTTCATAAGGAGCGTTCAGTTGATATTTTTTCATGTTTAATGATTGAAAAAAGTCAAATTTTTAAAACCAAAGTTATAGTTTATTGAGATAAACTATAAAGTGGTTGATCGATTTCTTAGCTTGGTAATATGTTAATTTTATTATTATAAGAAACTTTATTTTTATCTTACAAAATCAATGGTTGTATATATTCTTATTCATTGTTAAGTATCCATAGGGATAAACTAATGAGTTAAATATACAGCGTAGCTTAAAAAATTTGCTTTTCAATTTTATATATAAGATCATAAAATAATGACGTTTTTTTACGCCTATTTTGTTTAATTTTTTGCTGTCAATTTTTAAAGGACGTTTTTTGTGTTTCATCTTCGTAAATTAAAAGAAAATTGACGATTTTCAGGGGGATGGATAGAGTAAAGCTTGGTTTTATTGTTTTCACTTTTCCTAAATTTCATTAAGAGATGGTAAAAAGTGATGAGGAGGGCTCTATTGATGGATGATGCTAAAAACGATGATGTAGATGTTTTGGAAAAACAAGCAGCATTTTTATCGTCTGCTTTACCTTATATGCAAAAATATGAAAATGAAACGGTCGTGGTAAAATATGGCGGCCATGCTATGGGTGATCCTGCTTTGGGACGAGCATTTGCGCGTGATATTGCTCTATTAAAGCAATCGGGGATTAATCCTGTTGTTGTTCATGGTGGTGGGCCTCAAATTGCTAAAATTTTAATGAAAATGGGGATTGAATCACGATTTGAAAACGGATTACGGGTAACCGATGAGCGGATCGTTGAAGTGGTTGAAATGGTTTTAGCGGGTTCCATAAATAAAGAAATTGTTGCTCTCATCAATGCTGAGGGTGAATGGGCAATAGGATTATGCGGCAAGGATGGCAATATGGTTTTTGCCGAAAAGGCTTATAAAACTGTTATTGATCCTGATTCGCATATTGAACGTGTTTTAGATTTGGGGTTTGTTGGTGAGCCTGTTGAAGTTGACCGCACATTGCTAGATCTTTTAGCATGTTCTGAAATGATACCGGTTCTTGCTCCTGTAGCTCCAGGACGCGATGGTAAAACTTATAATATTAATGCTGATATTTTTGCTGGAGCTATTGCTGGTGCATTAGAGGCTAAACGCCTTTTATTTCTCACTGATGTTCCTGGTGTTTTGGATAAACAGGGTAAACTTTTAAAAGAATTGACAGTTTCTGAAGCTGAGAAATTTATTAAAAATGGGACAATTTCAGGAGGGATGATTCCAAAAGTAGAGACTTGTATAAAAGCCCTTCAAAATGGCGTGGAAGGTGTTGTCATTTTAAATGGTAAAACTCCTCATTCTGTTTTACTAGAGCTGTTTACCGAACAGGGAGTTGGAACGCTTATTGTTTCATAAATTGTGAGGAAAATTGGAAGAGAAAGTTTTTCATGGTGAGTCTAAAACAGTTTAAATATCCTTTATTAAGTAAGCCAGAATTGGCAATATTTACTGCGACAATATTGTGGGGCATTACATTTTTAGTCATTCACATTGCGGTACGCTATAGCGGTCCTCTGTTTTTTGTTGGATTTCGTTTTATTGTTGCATCTCTTATATGTGGGGTAGTTTTTTGGCGCTCTATAAAAGGGATAACTGTTTATGAAGTTTTCGCTGGGATGGCGATTGGTTTAGCCATGTTTTTGGGTTATGCTTTTCAAGCAGCTGGACTTCAAACGATTATTAGTAGTCAGTCGGCTTTTATCACAGCGCTTTATGTACCTATGGTTCCAATTTTGCAATGGATTGCTTTTAAAAAACCTCCCCGTTTAGCTTGTTGGATTGGCATTATTTTCGCTTTTATTGGGCTTGTATTTATTTCAGGACAAAAGCCGGGAAATTTTGATTTTTCAAAAGGCGAAATTTTAACTTTGTTAGGCGCTTTAGCGATTGCAGCAGAAGTTATACTCATCGGAATTTTTGCCAATAAGGTTGATAGTCGGCGTGTGACCATTATTCAGTTATTTTTTAGTGGTTTTTTTTCATTTGCTTGTATGCCTTTGATGGGAGAAAGCATTCCTGAATTTTCGTGGGTTTGGTTTAATATTGGTATAGGATTGGCATTAATGAGTGCCATCATTCAATTAGCTATGAATTGGGCACAAAAGTCTATTTCCCCTACGCGTGCGACACTCATTTACGCAGGTGAACCGGTATGGGCTGGTATTGTTGGGCGTTTGGCTGGAGAACATTTATCTCCCTTAGCTTTATTGGGCGGTTTGCTTATTCTGATTGGAATCATTGTGGCTGAATTACAACCTTCACAATGGCGTAAAAAAAATAAAGCAATTAAAAAAATTGATTAGCTATACATTTTTTTATTATGATTTTATTGCATGAGCTTTTTGCTTATAGAGTTTTCATTTTTGGAGCTTTTTTAATATTCAGATGATTAAGAAGTTCTATAAGTTATTCCAGCTTTTGCATACCAAATTGGAGAAATAGTATGCTTCTATCTGTTTGTCTGATTTCTGAACCGAGCAGACAACCTTCATTGAGCCAAAGCATGAGGTGATATAAAGGTAAAAATTAACGCTCATCTTTAAATTCGGCTTTAACAACTTTCAAAAACATCTACGGTAATGTTTTTGAATAATGAAAATTACGCACTGTCGCACGTTATTTCTTTTGTCCTTTAATAGAGTTACGCTTCTCACGCAAAATAGAACGCCCAAAGTATCCCCATAACGTTGTACATTAAAGCGTTTTTTTAAAGATAATTTTCTCAATATACATTATATTCATTGACGGTTTGCATGAAGTATAGAAAAACCACAGAGCATCATCATTTTACTTAAAATAAAAGGCACGAGCATTTTCTTTATCTGTTCTCAATATTACGATAGCTTTTGGCATTTTGAAAGAGAGAGGTATTTTTACTCATTTCTTAAACGTTTTTATCCATACACTAGCTCTGTTTTATAATGGGGGAGCAAAAAATTTATTGATTCATTATGAGAAGATTTAAAATGAGAGAAGCTCGCGATATTCAGAGCTTTAATTTAAATTGCAAAACAATAAACGATCATTATAAATCAATGCGTTATCCAATGAATCGAAGAGGATTGGTGTGTTTTATATTGAATGGAGGAAGGAAGGAGTTGTATAAAAAGTATATAAAACATCACTCAATAGAGCATATTTCTAAAGTTTTAAAAATTGAGAAGAAACTCTCTCGATATTCATGTTATTTTATATAAGATTGCTAAAAAAGCAGATTATTGCGTACAAATAAAAAAGCATTTCTTACGAATTTTATTGCAATCCTAAGTGATATATACGCCTATCATATAAATATGATAATACATTGATTTATAATGATAATATAGCATTATTTACATTGAATTAGAACCTTGAATACTGTAAAACTTTCTCACGTCAAATCATTTTCATGTTAAATCAATCCAAATCACTTGCTTACACGTCACAAGTGAATGAGTGGGGGGCATGTGGGTAAAGACTGTGCAAGAAAAGTATATCTCTGATAAACTTTTTCAAGTGTAAAGGATCGTCGCAATATTGGAGATTAGCAAAGTATGTGATGGTACTGGCTTATTACAGCATATGAGTCATCAAACAAGATGTGAAAAGATCATTTTAGGACCTTTTGTATTTAATTTCGCAAACAAAAGCCTTATTGTTTAGGCTATGAGAAGTTGTGTTTTGAGAAGCTTTTTTGGTTTATATTCTTTTGTAAGGAGCTAGAGCATAATTGGTCTTTGCGTTTTGTATTATTCTTTGCTAAATCGCCTTATATGACAGTAGATCGTAATTATATTCGTAATTTTTCCATCGTGGCGCATATTGATCACGGCAAATCCACTTTAGCTGATCGTTTGATTCAAATAACAGGTGGGCTTGATACACGTGAGATGAAAGAACAAGTACTCGATTCCATGGATATTGAGCGTGAACGTGGAATTACTATTAAAGCACAAACGGTACGTTTACGCTATAAAGCCAAGAATGGTGAGACCTATATTTTAAATCTTATGGATACACCTGGTCATGTGGATTTTGCTTATGAGGTTTCGCGTTCACTGGCAGCTTGTGAAGGCTCTCTTTTGGTGGTGGATGCAAGCCAGGGTGTAGAGGCGCAGACGTTAGCAAATGTTTATCAAGCCATTGATAATTCCCATGAGTTGGTTGTTGTTCTCAATAAGGTTGATCTTCCAGCAGCAGAACCTGAGCGAGTTAAAGAACAAATTGAAGATGTGATAGGCATTGATACATCTCAAGCAGTAGAAATATCAGCAAAAACAGGTTTGGGTGTTCCTGATGTTTTGGAGGCAATTGTTGCACAATTACCACCTCCACGTACAGGCGATGTTGCAAATCCCTTGAAAGCAATGCTGGTTGATAGCTGGTATGATGCATATCTTGGTGTCATTGTTTTGGTACGGGTGATAGATGGTATTTTAAAAAAAGGCCAAACCATTCGTATGATGGGTACAGGTGCAAAATATCCAGTTGAGCGCGTTGGGGTTTTTACACCTAAAATGGTACAGGTTGATGAGTTAGGACCAGGCGAGATTGGTTTTATCACTGCTTCTATCAAAGAGGTAGCAGATACACGGGTTGGGGATACGATTACTGAAGAGCGCCGTCCTTGTGAAAATGCTTTACCTGGTTTTAAGCCTGCGCAACCGGTTGTTTTTTGTGGGCTTTTTCCAATTGATGCTGCTGATTTTGATGATTTGCGTGCAGCCATGGGCAAATTACGCTTAAATGATGCGAGTTTTTCTTTTGAAATGGAAACATCTGCGGCTTTGGGGTTTGGTTTTCGCTGTGGCTTTTTAGGACTTCTGCATCTTGAAATTATTCAAGAGCGATTAGAGCGTGAGTTTAATTTGGATTTAATTGCGACAGCACCTTCAGTTGTTTATCGCATGAATATGAATGATGGTTCTGTTAAAGAGTTACATAATCCAGCGGATATGCCTGATGTGGTTAAAATTTCTTCCATAGAAGAACCATGGATTCGAGCGACAATCATGACTCCTGATAATTATCTTGGGTCAATTTTAGAGCTATGCCAAGAGCGGCGCGGGGTACAGGTTGGGTTATCCTATGTTGGAACCCGTGCTATGGTAACGTATGATTTACCACTGAATGAAGTTGTTTTTGATTTTTATGATCGGCTAAAATCAATCTCCAAGGGTTATGCTTCTTTTGATTATCAAATGACAGATTATGCAGAAGGTGATTTAGTTAAAATGTCTATTTTGGTGAATGGAGAGCCTATTGATGCATTATCGATGCTTGTTCACCGCACGATTGCAGAAAAGCGCGGGCGTTCAATGTGCGAAAAACTGAAAGATCTTATTCCTCAGCATATGTTTCAGATTCCAGTTCAAGCGGCTATTGGTGGTAAAGTTATAGCGCGCGAAACGATTCGTGCTTTGCGTAAAGATGTAACAGCGAAATGTTACGGGGGTGATGTTACGCGTAAGCGCAAACTTTTGGAAAAGCAAAAAGAAGGCAAAAAGCGGATGCGCCAATTTGGAAAAGTAGAAATTCCACAATCGGCATTTATTCAAGCGCTCAAAATGAACAAATAATGAAAAAAGGAGTATTTTCCTTCATTAATTGTGTTTTGCTTTTGTCGGTTGGTTCCGTTGTTCAAGAGTGCTTTTTAATGGAAATTGCGCAATATTCACACTTTTGGGTATAGTGTTTTTCATTGTGTCATGTTGCTCACGTAAAACAGAATGCTTTAAACAAAATACGTTTGTGTTGCATATTTGTGCACTTGTTTCAAAGAAACATTTCTCAATACATCAAACTCCATTTCACAACGGGGACTGTAACAAAATATAATGTAAAATACACTGTGAATGATATAAAATCCATTTGGCATTACCGCCTTTACGCGTCAGAAAGGCGCAAAGCGCACCCATTATACTCTTTTTCAGCTCAAAATATTATGACAGTCCTTATCACTTGAGAGAATTCATTAAAGGTATTTACTCTATTTCTTAAAGTATTTTTTGCCTACACACCAACTGTGTTTGTAACGAGCAAGGAAATGATAGTGATTGATTCACTATGAAAGGATTTAAAATGAGAGAATCCTTGTATTCGAGGTTATTATTCAAGTTAAAAAACGAGTAAATATTATTATGCATTAATCTTGTGTCTAAGAACGTAAAAGATCATTAATGGATGTTTTTTCTCGTGTTTTTTGATCAACGCGTTTTACAATAACAGCACAATAAAGGTTTGGGCCTGCTTCACCATTTGGTAAAGGTTTTCCGGGGAGAGAACCTGGTACAACCACTGAATAGGCTGGTACTTCACCAATAAAAATTTCACCTGTTGTACGATCAATAATCTTTGTTGATTTTCCAATAAAGACTCCCATTCCCAAAACAGCACCTTCACGGATAATACAGCCTTCAACAATTTCAGAGCGCGCACCGATAAAGCAATGATCTTCAATGATGGTTGGATTTGCTTGCAGTGGTTCTAAAACACCTCCAATACCAACACCGCCAGAAAGATGGACATGTTTACCAATTTGTGCACAAGAACCAACGGTGGTCCATGTATCAACCATTGTGCCCTCATCAATAAAAGCACCAAGATTGACAAAGGATGGCATCAATATAACGTTTGGTGCAATGTAAGCAGAATGGCGCACAATGGCTCCAGGAACGGAACGGAAATTAGCACTTTTAAAATCTGCTTCTTGCCAACCAGAGAATTTTGAAGGAACTTTATCCCACCAATGTGTTCCATTTACACCACCGGCAATAATTTGCATAGGGTTAAGCCGAAAAGAGAGCAAAACAGCTTTTTTCAACCATTGATGAACATGCCATTGTCCGTTTTTTTGTCGTTCTGCGACGCGAATTGCACCTTTATCGAGAAGATTCAATGCGTGTTCGACACTCTCACGAATTTCACCTTTTGTGGTAGTATCAATAGAATCACGATCATCAAATGCTTTTTCGATAATGATTTCAAGTTGTGTGAGATTGATCATGAACATAGTTCCGTTAAACAAGTTGAAAGCTTCAAGATTTATTCTCTATGACTTACGCGAAGAAATGTTTTCAGTCAATAAAACGATGAGGAAGTAGGACAGGTGCATGAAAAAAGGCTGTAAAGAAAAAAGAAAAAGGGAGCAAGAAAACTGGACACCACTTCTCCATGCGAAGGATACGCTACAACAAATCCATAAAGTCTCTAATTCAGTACAGGTGCGTTCGTCTACTTATCGTTTAGCCTATATCGATCAAGAGTTTATGATGCGTCCAGAGTTGCGCTCACAACGTATTAGTCTTGAATTTTTAAAGCCGGAAATAACCCTTAAAGAATATAATATTCAATCAACAGTTGTTTTGTTTGGTGGTGCGCGTATTCCTGAACCTGGGCAAGCAGCGTGGGCTGCAAAGAATGAAACACAAAAGAAAAATTTGCGTGCTATGTCATATTATTACGATGAAGCAAGAGAGTTTGCACGTTTGTGCTCACTCTATTCTGCTACGACACAATATCGTGAATTTGTAGTTATTACAGGGGGCGGACCAGGGATCATGGAGGCGGGAAATCGTGGTGCTTGTGATGTTGGTGCTCCAACAATTGGCTTGAATATTATTTTACCACATGAGCAAGAGCCTAATTCGTATGTTTCGCCGCATTTGTGTTTTAATTTTCACTATTTGGGGATACGAAAAATGCATTTTTTATTACGGGCGAAAGCATTAGCCATTTTTCCTGGAGGATTTGGGACTCTGGATGAACTGTTTGAAACGTTAACTTTAATACAGACGGAGCGTATGAAACAGGTACCAATTTTATTGTTTGGCAAAGAATTTTGGAGCAATGCTATCAACTTTGAGTATTTGTCTGCACAAGGTACGATCTCTCCCAGTGATGTTAATTTTATGAAATTTGTCAATACAGCAGCAGAAGCGTTTGAAGAAATTCGTTCTTTTTATAAGCTGCCTTAACAGTTTTGAGGCGTTAACTCTTGAAGGATAATTAATATTCCACTTTGGTTAAATAAAGTCCTGAAGGGGGGGCAACAACACCACAACGTTTACGATCTTTAGCGTGAAGAGCTGCTTCAAGATCTTGAGCTGTCCAACGTCCAATACCCACTTCCATGAGGCTTCCTGCAAATGAACGGATTTGATGATGAAGAAAAGAACGAGCTTGCGCATAAAGAAAAATTTCTTCACCTTCTCTTTGAATATCGAGACGTTCAAGGGTGCGAATAGGGCTTTGGGCTTGGCAATGTGCTGAACGGAAAGTGGTAAAATCATGTTTTCCTACAAGTTTTTGCGCAGCTTCATGCATGGCTTCAGCATTAAGAAGCTTTGGTATCCACCATACGCGTTTGGCATTTAGAGCTGGTGGAGAGCGGCGATTGAGAATTTTAAAAAGATAATGGCGCTTTACAGCGGAAAATCGTGCATCAAAGTCATCAGGGACATTTTGTACGTTTAAGATTGAAATCGCTTCTCCCTGTTTACGTAAAAGAGCATTGAGCGCGTCACGCACAGTATGGGGGGGCCAGTTTTTTATGAAATCAACATGGGCAACTTGTCCCGTAGCATGTACTCCTGCATCCGTTCGTCCTGCTGTTGTTATGGTTAATTGTTGTCCACTGAAGCAAAAAATCGCTTGTTCAAGAGCTCCTTGTATCGTGTGAAGTTCTGCTTGACGCTGCCAACCAGCATAATTTGAACCATCATATTCAAGAGTGAGTTTAAAACGTGGCATCTTAAAAAACAGCAGAAATATGAGCGCCTCGCAAAAATGTTGCGCACTCAAGAATTTTACCGCCAGATCTTTGTAGAGAGGTTATTTCTATCCGTCCTTGCCCACAATGGATAATCAAAGAATCTGGTTCTATCCGTCCAATTTCAAGAGAAGGACCTGTTGTTAAGCGACTTTCAAGAATTTTTACACGTTCTTCTCGTCCACCGATATTCATATTGCACCAGCAACTAGGAGAGGGAGAGAGCGCGCGAATATGCCTATGAATAAACTCTGCAGGTTTTGTCCAATCAATGCGGGTCTCTTCTTTTCTAATTTTGGCCGCATAGGTAATGCCTTCCTCTGATTGTGGGGTCAGTTTAAGTTGTCCTTTTTCAAGAGTTGATAAAGTCTCTACCATAAGTTCTGCGCCAATATGTGAAAGTCTGTTTGAAAGCTCAGCAGTGGTGGTGTTATCAGTAATGGGGATGGAGCGAGAAAGAGCGATAGGCCCCGTATCAAGTCCTTCATCCATTTTCATGATCATGATACCTGTTTCTTTATCACCAGCCATAATTGCTCGTTGAATAGGCGCAGCACCACGCCAACGTGGTAAGAGTGAAGCGTGGGCATTAAAACAACCAAAACGCGGTGCTTCGAGAATAGCTTTAGGTAAAAGGAGTCCATAAGCCACCACAATAGCAGCATCAACAGAAAGTGCTGCAAATTTCTCTTGTTGTTCGGCTGTTTTAAGTGTTTGAGGCGTAAAGATAGGAATAGATTTTTCTTCTGCTGCGGTGTGAACAGCTGAGGGGATTAATTTCAGCCCCCGACGTCCTGCTGGACGAGGAGGTTGACTATAAACAGCAACAACATCATGACCAGCATCCAATAAAGCATGCAAAATGGGAACAGAAAAATCTGGTGTTCCCATAAAACTTAACCGTAATGCCATTACAAAACTGCTTCCTGCATGTTTTTTTCTTTTGCGCGTTTTTTAAATTTTCGTATCACCATATCGCGTTTGATCTTTGAAATGTAATCAATAAAAAGGCGCCCATCTAAATGATCAATTTCATGCTGCAAGCAAGTCGCCAAGAGATCATCTGCTTCAATTTCTATCTGCTTTCCTTCACGATCTTGATAGCGAACACAAAGGCGTTTAGGACGTTCCACTTCTGCAAAATAGTCAGGAATAGAAAGACAACCCTCTTTATAAATATTACGCTCATCTGAAAGCCATAAAATTTCAGGGTTGATAATAACAAGTGGTTTTTTCTGCTCATCTTCAGAATTTCCAGAGACATCTATAACCAACATACGTATTGGTATACCAATTTGAATAGCAGCAAGACCAACGCCCTTAGCATTATACATGGTTTCCAACATATCATCCGCAAGTTTTTGGAGAGCTGAATCAACCCGCTCAACGGGTTTGGACACTTCCCGTAAAATCGGATCAGGTAAAGTAACTAAAGATCTCATTGGCATAAGTAGAGATTAATCAATGGTTTTTTATTGGTCAATATTGAATAACAGATTCTTGCATTTTTTTATCATAAGAGCGTTATATTACCTTTTATGTTTGATTCGTTTTTTTCTATATTCGCTGGTGAGTTTTTTTCTAAATTAATCGTTTTACTTTTATTTACACTTGTCTGTTTGGCATTTTTTATGCTGATACATTTTCATAGAAAAAAAGCATTTTTAGAAAAAGAAATTGCTGAACGTGCGCGTGAGGCACAAATGCAGATGGCTACTTTGCTGAAGACACAAGCTGAAATGCAAGGGCGAATGCAAACGATGGCGGAAATTTTTGGTCAACGGCAAGCTGAACTGAATAAATCACTCAGTGAGCAACTCAATGGAATGACAACAAGCTTAGGTCAAACACTTCAGGTACAAACTAAATCCACTTATGAAAATTTGAATCGTTTGCAAGAGCGTTTAGCAGTGATTGATGCGGCACAAAATAATATTCAATCGCTTACGGGACAAGTTGTTCAGTTGCAGTCCATTTTAAGCAATAAGCAGACGCGTGGTACTTTCGGTCAAGGGCGGATGGAAGCAATTATTGCTGATGCCTTACCAGCAAATGCCTATGCTTTTCAGGCTGTTCTTTCCAACGGAAAGCGCCCAGATTGTCTGATTCATATGCCCAATAAAGCACCTTCTCTTGTTGTTGATGCTAAATTCCCTCTAGAGGCTTGGAATGCTATGCGTAAAGCCGCATCAACGCAAGAGCGTCAAGAGGCAGAACGCCAATTTCGTACCGATCTGGAAGTTCATATCCGTGATATTGCACAAAAATATTTGATTCCTGGAGAAACCCATGACACGGCTTTTCTTTTTGTGCCATCGGAATCGATTTTTGCAACAATTTATGAAGATTTTGAGCCATTGGTACAAAAAGCCAATAGAGCCCATATAATTATTGTTTCACCGTCTTTGTTGATGCTCTCTGTCCAAGTGGTACAAACCATTATGAAAGATGCGCGGATGCGTGAACAAGCGCATTTAATTCAATCAGAAGTAGCAAAATTGATGGAAGATTTTGGACGAATGGATATGCGTGTTCGTGCATTACAGAAGCACTTTTACAAAGCAGGTGAAGATATAGAGGGTATTTTGATATCGTCTTCCAAAATTATGAAACGGGCAAATCGCATTGAAACTTTCGAATTAAAAGAAAATTACTCTGAGCCAACAAAAATGACAACATCCGCTCAGTCACAAACATTGCGTTTGGTTGATGAGGAATAACGCAAAACAATCTTCTTAAATATCACAAGTTAGATCACGCTCTTTATTGATTGGTAATCATTTTTTAGTATCTCTATCTTGTTTTATTTCTTAAACGAGAGGAATAGAGAATATGCGACACCTTTTGTTTTTAGGGGCATTGGTGTTTCTGCTAGAGGGCTGTGCAACAACCACTCCCACCCACACAAATAATGCTTGTGCTATTTTAGCACAAAAAAATGGTTTTTTTGATAATTGGGGAAGGGCGTCTCAAAGAGCAGAAATGCGTTATGGGATTCCTATGCCTATTATTCTTGCAACCATTAAGATGGAATCGAGCTTTCGTCACAATGCACGTCCTCCACGCAAAAAACTACTTGGTTTTATTCCATGGAAGCGTCGATCAACAGCCTATGGTTATTCTCAAGCGCTTGACAGTACATGGGCAATGTATCTTCGCTCTACAGGCAAATCTTTTGCATGGCGTACGAATTTTGCAGATTCTGCTGATTTTATTGCTTGGTACCATCGCCAAAGTGTTCAACGCAATGGTGTGAGATTTGATGATGCATATAGCCTTTATTTAAATTATCATATGGGGCATAGTGCTTATGCGCGTAGTGGGGGGCGTGTCACTGTTGCACTGTCACAGGCAGCACAGCGCATGGCGAGAATATCGAAGCTCTATGAACGGCAATTAAAGAGATGTGGGTGGCGTTAGGGAAGATTTTTGAAAATATCAATTAGGGAATTGATGTGGTAAAATCATTTGAGCGCAAAATTTTTTATGGTGCGATAAGGCTGTCTTGTTTTTCCGATTTTCGAATAAAATAAATTGTTATTGAATAGAGTAAACTCAAGCGACAGAAAATTTTTACAATACACAATACATTTGTGCACACTCTCGATATTGTTATCCTCTTTGTTCAAAGAATTTACAATGGAAACAATCTTCCATTTAGCGCTGGGCTAAATACCACAGATTGTTGACAGAAATTTTTTAAAGATAATCTCTTTTTTATTTTTATTAAGCGTTTAAAATAGCAATCAAAAAATGCGATTTCAGCATTATAAAGAGGTAAAAAATTCAATATAAAAAACGAAAAATGCATTAAACGAAAGAGCATCGTTTCATAAAAACTTTGCTTTGTATAAAAGGGGGTACAGCCTTCCAAAAGATTAATATTATGAAGTATTGTATGAAATGAAGTATATCCATTCATTTTGCCTGTCCAGCTTAATTGAAAAAAGTTATCTTTCCATGTTGTAAAACACTGTCATTTATAGGATGATAAGGTATATACAACTTTACACATAAAAATATTCAAGACAGGAATTGTCTATAGCATCTGTGAAGTAACAAACAAGCCTTCAGTGTTGTGATAGCGCTTGCATTTGAGGATATTTATGAAAAGCATTTTTATGCTTTTCTTAAACGGTTTTTTACTACAAATCATTATTTTATAACAATAATATTCCTTTATTCATATTGAATTAAGAGTTTTAAATAGCTTAGAATTCTGTCATTTTAAATCTCTTGATGTTTAATCAAGAAAAACCATTGGCTTGTACATAAAGTGCAATTGGCATGTGGATAAAAACATCAAGAAAGGACTAAAAATGCCTCTTATAAAAATTTTTGCAACATGAGAGATTGAAAATATAATGATGGCACCGCTTTTCTCCTACACCTTCAACCTCGTTTGAGACGTGTAAGGAAACAAAGTTTATTAATTCAATATGTATGTGAAGGCTTATGATGAGAGAAGTTTACTCTGTTCGGAGTTATTATTTAATATATTAATAATTTATCATGATAAATCAATATGTTATTTAATCATTAACATACTTCAGTATTGAGCAGATGAACGCTATTCAATGGAGTATTTTTTAAAATTGGTAAGACATTTGATAAGACTAAAAATATTCAACAAGAGTCCTGATTCGCAATAATTGGAAAATATATCTTAATCTTCTATTCCCAAATCTCTGTTTAGGTACTTCTTACCTTTAAAAGGATATCGATAATCAACAGATTATGATTTTGTGGTGAAGAAGGATTTAAATTTTGCCTTTTAAAATATAAAGTGTCAGTTAAACAGCTCCTTTTTTATTTCTGTGTAAAGCATAAAAAATGATCTCTTTTCATTGTTATGTAAAGTAAAACTTTACAATCCAACAAATGATTAAAAACGCATAATGGTAGCATTAAAGCAAGGAACGTGCTACTGGAACAATGGTTACAGAGCATATAAACCTTTTAAATTGATTTCACATTCTCGTTATAACTGATTCTCTTGATAAAAGAGCTGATCACTGATCCTTTTGGTGGAGCTAAGCGGGATCGAACCGCTGACCTCTTGCATGCCATGCAAGCGCTCTCCCAGCTGAGCTATAGCCCCTATAAAAACAAATTTTCCCAAAAGAACAATATACAATTCCAACTTTTTAAAGCGAGAAAAATTGAAGATCAAGAAGAATTTGTATTTAATGGAAAAGATACTTTCTGTTATTTTTCTTAAGCATCATCATCATTAGAAACACCGCCTCCGAGAATATCAGTAACGTCATCATCCTCATCGTCATCATCATGAGATAAAAATGTATCATCGTCATCACCGAGGTCTACATCACCATCTTCCAAATCAGGAAGATCGTCATCTTTAGAATCATCATCAACTTCTTCAAGAAGCATAAAAGCAGATTTTTCAAGTGCTGTATCAAGCTCTTCAGTATCAACTTCTTCTTCGTTGTTTGCTTCAGCTGCCGCAACCTCAAAATAAGAACGTGGATAAGAAATTCCTGTATAAGGTGACACAATAGGATCGCGATTTAGATCGTAAAATTTTTTTCCTGTTTCTGGATCAACACGTTTAGTTCCGAGTTCTTGTTTTGCCATAAGCCGTGCCTCTTTGATTAACTATTATTCCATTAAAAGATGAATTTTATGGTGCTTAATCGAAAAATAATGCCTTTGTCAAAGATAAATACATTGCTCCGCATAGATTTTCTCATGACGTCCTTTAAAGCATGTGCTAAAGGATGCATAATTTCATAAAAGTTAGATAGAATTAAATAGAATTTCCATGCAAAAAGCAATCCCTATAACGGCCTATAAGTCGAGTAATCTCTCTGGAAAAATTCAAATACCAGGAGATAAATCAATCTCCCATCGTTCTCTTATATTGGGAGGATTAGCAAGTGGTGAGACATATATCCACGGATTACTTGAAAGCGCTGATGTACTCAATACAGCTGCTGCTATGCAAGCTATGGGCGCCTGTATTATTAAAAAAGATGACGTTTGGATCATACGAGGAACAGGGAATGGTTGCCTCTTATCTGCACAAAAACCTTTAGACTTTGGAAACGCTGGAACAGGTGCTCGTTTGGTTATGGGAATGGTTGGCCCCTATCATATGAAAACAACCTTTATTGGTGATGCATCTCTCTCTAAACGTCCAATGGGACGTATTCTTGATCCTCTGCGTCTCATGGGGGTTGAAATTGAGACAACGCACGACGATCACCTTCCTTTAACACTTTATGGACCGAAAATGGCTAATCCGATTCGCTACCGTGTTCCAATAGCTTCCTCCCAAATTAAATCAGCAGTTCTGCTTGCTGGACTCAATACCGCCGGCATTACAACTGTTATTGAACCGGTTCTCACACGAGATCATACGGAAAAAATGTTAAAAGCATTCGGTGCGCAACTTGAAATAGAAAAAGATAACGAAGGTGCGCGTTTGATTCATCTTAATGGTCAACCCCATCTTACTGGGCAAACGATTCATATTCCGGGGGATCCTTCTTCTTCTGCTTTTCCAATTATCGCAGCCCTTCTTGTAGAAGACTCTGATATCACCATTGAAAATGTTTTGATAAATAACTCTCGAATAGGACTTATCGAAACATTGTGGGAAATGGGTGCTCAAATTGAATTTTTGAACCAACGCCAAACAGGTGGAGAAGATGTTGCCGATCTACGGATAAAATCATCGGTTCTTAAAGGTGTTACGGTGCCCAAAGAACGTGCTCCATCGATGATTGATGAATATCCTGCTTTGGCAGTAGCAGCAGCCTTTGCAGAAGGTAAAACAGTTATGCTAGGAATTGAAGAATTGCGTGTAAAAGAATCAGATCGATTGTCTGCTGTTGCTCAAGGACTAAAAATTAATTGCGTAGACTGTGAAGAAGGTCAAGATTTTCTTGTTGTTTATGGGAACGGTTCTACCAAAGGTTTGGGCGGTGGACATGTCTGCACACATCTTGATCATCGAATTGCTATGTGTTTTCTCATTTTTGGGCTTGTGTCAGAAAAACCTGTTACCATTGATGATAAACGAATGATCGCTACGAGCTTTCCAGAATTTATTCCTTTTATAAAACAACTTGGGGGAAAAATCGTTTGAAGCCTTTTGTTATCGCCATTGATGGACCTGCAGCTTCAGGCAAAGGAACCTTAGCACGCAAAATTGCTGCGCATTATCGCCTTCGCCATCTCGATACTGGTCTTACTTATCGTGGAGTTGCTCATGCGCTTTTACAACAAAATTTAGCTCTTGATGATGAAAATAATGCTCTTATTTACGCTAAAGAACTTGATTTTAATACTTTAAATCCTTCTCTTCTTTCTTCTCATGAACTTGGTGAAGCGGCTTCAAAAATAGCAATTAACCCTGCTGTACGCAAAGTTCTTGTCGAAAAACAACGCGACTTTGCTAAAGTTTTGCCTGGCTGTGTGCTTGATGGGCGTGATATCGGAACTGTTGTTTGTCCTGATGCCGATATCAAGTTTTATATTCTAGCCAATGTTCAAACACGCGCCAAACGCCGCTACCAAGAGATTTTAAAAAAAGGTGTTCAAGCAAATTATCATGAAATCCTAACTCAACTTGAACAGCGCGACAGTCGCGATATAACGCGCAAACAAAGTCCACTAAAACCAGCAAAAAACGCCCACTTGCTTGATACGTCAGAATTGAGTATAGAAGCAACATTTGAAATTGCATGCAGTTTTGTTGATCCAATCATAAAAATGCATATAATTGGATAAATTCGTTAAGGTAACTTCTAGCCTAGCGCTAACTTCTTTCCTTATTCAAGGAAAAGGCTAGGGAGTTACTTATGTTAACACTAACCTAGCGCTCATACCTTATAATACAAGGTATATATTAGGAGTTCTTATGTCACAATACAATCCCACAACAGCGGATTTTGAAGCCCTTTTAACAGAATCTTTTCAAACTAATGATCTTAATGAAGGATCTGTTGTTAAAGGTCGTGTTATTGCAATCGAAAAAGACATGGCCATTATTGATGCTGGTCTTAAAGTCGAAGGACGTATTCCTCTCAAAGAATTTGGAGCTAAAGCAAAAGATGGTTCTTTGCAAGTTGGCGATGAAGTTGAGGTTTACATTGAACGCATTGAAAATGCGATGGGTGAAGCTGTTTTATCGCGTGAAAAAGCACGGCGCGAAGAAAGTTGGGTCCGTTTGGAGGAAAAATTCAATGCTGGTGCGCGCGTTGATGGGGTAATCTTTAGCCAAGTAAAAGGTGGTTTTACAGTCGATCTTGATGGTGCCGTTGCTTTCTTGCCTCGCAGCCAAGTTGATATTCGTCCCATTCGTGATGTTTCACCCCTCATGCATAATTCACAGTCCTTTGAAATTTTGAAGATGGATCGTCGTCGTGGCAATATTGTGGTCTCACGCCGCACTGTTTTAGAAGAAAGTCGCGCTGAGCAACGTTCAGAAATCGTACAAAATCTTGAAGAAAACCAAATCGTTGAAGGTGTGGTGAAAAATATTACAGATTATGGTGCCTTTGTTGATCTTGGTGGGATTGATGGTCTCTTGCACGTTACAGATATGGCATGGCGGCGTGTTAATCACCCATCTGAAGTGCTCACAATTGGCCAAACGATTAAAGTTCAGATTATTCGCATTAATCAAGATACGCACCGTATTTCTCTTGGAATGAAGCAGCTTGAAAGTGATCCTTGGGAAAGCATCAGTGTCCGGTATCCGATTGGTAAAAAAATTACGGGTGCTGTTACCAACATTACTGATTACGGTGGTTTTGTTGAAATTGAACCAGGAATCGAAGGGCTGATCCATGTTTCTGAAATGAGCTGGACAAAGAAAAATGTTCATCCTGGAAAAATTCTGTCTACATCACAAGAAGTAGAAGTGGTTGTTCTTGAGATTGATCCTTCTAAACGGCGTATTTCTCTTGGCTTAAAACAAACATTTGAAAATCCATGGGAAGCTTTTGCCAATAAATTTCCTGTCAATTCGCAAATTGAAGGAGAGGTTAAAAATAAAACAGAATTTGGTCTGTTTATTGGGCTTGAAGGCGATGTTGACGGTATGGTTCATTTGTCTGATCTTGATTGGAACCGTCCTGGTGAACAAGTTATTGATACTTATAATAAAGGCGATATCGTTAAAGCTGTGGTCCTTGATGTTGACATTGAAAAAGAGCGCATTTCTCTTGGAATTAAGCAGCTTTCCAGCGATAAAGTTGGAGAAGCCGCTGCTTCCGGCGAATTGCGAAAAGGTGCAGTTGTAACATGCGAAGTGATTGCTGTTAACGACAATGACATTGGTGTGAAATTGATTGACCACAACCTTGAGACAACCATTCGGCGTGCTGATCTTGCGCGTGATCGTGATGAGCAACGTCCTGAGCGTTTCGCAATTGGGCAAAAGGTTGATGCTCGCATCACAGCATTTGATAAAAAAACACGTAAAATTTCAGTATCGATTAAAGCTTTAGAAATTGCAGAGGAAAAAGAAGCTGTTGCACAATATGGTTCTACAGATTCAGGTGCTTCTCTTGGTGATATTCTGGGTGCAGCTTTGAAAAAACAAGAACAAGATTAATCATCAATCATTAAAGTTGGTGTTATTATTAAGGTCACTCATTAGGAGTGACCTTTTTATTTTCTAAAAAAATTGTCTGCTTATTTTTAAATTATTGAAACAAAAATTATAAATGCTTGCAAATAAAAACAAAAAGTTTGTTTTTTGTCTAACAACGGTTCACTATTCAGATAAAATGCTTAAAATTTAAATAAAAAACAATGTAATTGAATAACAATGGAACACTATGACGTGCATAATACCTTTCATAAAGTGCTTTTTTTCTCAAAAAGAGAAAAAAGATCATTTTATTAATACGGATTTTCCTCTTCGTGCAATTTATAAGGTACAGGAAGATCTTTATAACTTAGGGCATGATATAGCTTCTGGTAAAGAAATTTTACTCCCTGAATATGAAGGAGTAGGAGATTTTCGCAAGAGATTGAATGAAAATGCTAAAGTTATTCTTCATGCTTTTCATACCAGTGATTTTGCTGCCCGAAATGATGAAACCATCGCACCGTCTGCTCAATGGCTCATTGATAATCATTACACCATTGATAAAACCATACAAAAGCTGCGTCGTAATCTACCCAAGTCCTTCATAAAGCAACTGCCTCTTTCTACACATAAAGCCGGAATACCACGAATTTTTGCTTTAACTTGGCTTTATATTGCGCATACCGATAGCAGCTTTTCACAAGAGACACTCACTGCTATGACCAACGGATTTCAAGAAGTTTGTGCGCTCACAATTGGTGAATTGTGGGCTCTTCCTTCTGTTATGCAAATGCTGCTCATTGAAAATGTCCGTCGTCTTTCAGTACGTATCGAAAAAGCGCGACATATGCGCCATCTTGCTAGTCAAGTAGCTGATAAAATTTCTCTTGTAGAAAATAAAACAAATCTACACTCTCTTTTTACGCAGTATAAACCATTTACTGTTGATTCAACTTTTTCAGCACATTTATTCTATCGCCTGCGCAGTGCATCTGTCGATTCAACCGTAGCATTAACTTGGCTTGAAAAGCAATTGAAAAGCCAAGGCAGTAGCTTAGAGATTGCAACAGCCGATGAACATACCCGACAAGCAGCAGATGGTGTGACCATGGGTAATATTATCCGTGCTCTTAAAGCTATAGATGATGTTGATTGGACAGCATGGTTTGAAACAGTGAGTTGTGTCGATTCTATTTTGCGTAAAAATAGTGATTTTTCTGAAATTGATGCTCACTCACGCAATATTTATCGACAAGTCATTGAAAAAGTTTCTCGCTTTTCGCCTCTTAGTGAACTGGAAGTTGCACATAAAGTTGTAGAAATGGCAAATTCCACTTCTAAAGATATGCCTCATCATTCTTATGTGGGGTGGTACCTTGTTGATGATGGTCGTGGCATATTTGAAAAGGCTTGTGGATATAGCCCGCCTTTTTTCATAAAATGGACACGCACTTCTTGTTGCTCAAAATTGAGAGTTATTGCTGTGCCTGTCTCTTTTCTGACGCTCACTCTTTTGCTGGTAATTTACGCCCTTTTACAGCTATCTGGCATGACACAATGGATGTCTTTTTGCTTTACTGGATTGGCGCTTTTTCCTGCTATCGATGCTGCTTTTGCTTTATTTAATACTGTTGTTTCGTGGTTTGTCCCATCAAGACAGCTCATTGGTTATGAATATAAAGAAGGTATTCCCGAACATGCACGAACAATGGTTGTTGTGCCTACTTTAATGACATCACGCGATGATATTGATGAGCAAGTGCACAATCTTGAAGTGCACTATCTTTCTAATCCTAAAGGAGCCATTCATTTTGCACTCATTACAGATTGGGTGGATGCTCCATTAAAAGAAACACAAGATGATCTTGATTTATTACACTATGCGCAAAAGAATATTGATAAACTCAATAATCGTTATCATCGTGATGAACTTCCTCTTTTTTTCCTTTTACATCGCCGACGCCTTTATAATACAAGCGAAAAATGTTGGATGGGATGGGAACGAAAGCGGGGAAAACTTCATGAACTCAATCGGCTTTTAAGAGGCGATAAAAATACAAGCTTTTATCCTCCCAATCCACATCTTCCTATGGATTGCCGTTTTGTTATGACGCTGGATTGTGATACACGTCTTACTCCAGAGAGCGTCACAAAACTTGTTGGAAAGCTTAACTATCCACTCAATCATCCCGTTTTTGATCCGCAAAGTGGAAAGATTGTAAAAGGCTATAGCATTTTGCAACCGCGCATTATTCCTTCGCTTACAACAGGAAAAAAAACATCAATTCTCCAACGGGTTTTTTCTACCAACCGTGGTATTGATCCTTATGTTTTTGCTGTTTCTGATACTTATCAAGATCTTTTAGGAGAAGGTACCTTTATTGGTAAAGGTCTTTATAATATTGATGCATTTGAACAAGCACTTGATGGCAAAATTAAAGAAAATACTATTCTTAGTCATGATCTCTTAGAAGGGGGATATGCTCGTACTGCTCTAGTAAGTAGCATAGAAGTCATTGAAGACTATCCAACCACTTATAATATTGATGTTATGCGTTATCATCGTTGGATCCGCGGTGATTGGCAGCTCTTGCCTTATCTTTTTTCCCACCGTCAAATAAGTTCCGTGACGCGTTGGAAAATGCAGGATAATTTACGTCGTTCTCTTACGCCACTTATGTGGTTAATCGCAGCATTTGTAGGATGGACTCTTTTGCCATTAAAGAGTGCAATCGTCTGGCAATTATTCTTGTTGTTTAGCGCTTTCATTTCACCCATTCTATGTGTATTAAAAACGCTTGTCTCATCCAATATAGATCATGCTTTGCGTGGACATTTTCAATTAATTTGGAACAAAATTGCTCTTACAAGCGCTGATATATTTCTTAAAACGACGTTTCTTGCTCATTCGGCGTATTTTATGACCGATGCGATTATTCGTACACTCTATCGTATGACGATTTCAAAACAGCATCTTCTTGAATGGAAAACTTCTGCTGCAACAAAATCAATGCCCAATAGTTTGCGTTTCTATGTTTTTACAATGGCACCAGCATCACTTATTGGTATTCTTACTATAGCACTCCCTCTTTTTTCTGATAGTTTTGCAAGCTTGGTTGCTTTACCTTTTGGGATAGCATGGTTTTTTTCACCCTTCATTGCTTGGATTGTGAGTCAACCTTCAACTTTTCAAGATAGCCTTTATCTTTCTTCAAAAGATGAAAAAAAACTCCGTTCTATTGCACGGCGGACATGGCTTTATTATGCAACCTTTGTCAACGAACAAAACAACTATTTGCCTCCCGATAATTTTCAAGAAGATCCTGAACCTCTTGTTGCTCAACGTACATCGCCTACGAATATTGGGGTTTATCTCCTTTCTATAATTGCTGCACGTGATTTTGGTTGGATTGGTTTTGAAGAGACCATTACCCGTATTGAATGTACATTACGCTCTCTTGCAAAAATGGAAAAGTTCCGCGGTCATCTCTATAATTGGTATGAAACGGATACACTCAGGCCTCTTTTGCCTACTTATGTATCAACCGTTGATTCAGGAAATCTTGCCGGTCATTTGGTAACACTCTCTTCTGCCTTAAGTGAATGGGCTGAAAAACCTCATGTTTTTTTTCAAAGTGATCGAGAAGGCTTATCGGATGTTCTTGCTATTCTTGAAGAAACGGTCAGAGAAATTCCAGATCATCAACCCAGTTTACGCTCTTTACGCCAAAAAATCGAAGAAAACATCACTCGTTTTCATGATTCTATCTTCACTTTTATAGAACAAGAAAATACGATTCCTTCTCACATCATGGATCTTTCACTTGCAGCCCATGATATTGTGCACTTAGTCGGTGAACTTGACCACAAAATTCAAACGATAGAATCTGCTCGTGCGCTTTCTTGGGCTAAATGCCTTATCGACACCTGTAACGCTCATCATCATGATGCGACTGCTCATTGTGATACTGAAAAATTATGTAAAAAACTAAACAGGTTGGCTATAGCGGCACGGCAAATAGCCTTTGGTATGAAATTTGACTTTTTAGAACAGCCTAAACGGCACCTTTTATCCATTGGATATCGTGTGCAAGAAAACAAACTCGATGAAAATTGTTATGACCTACTTGCTTCAGAAGCACGTCTTGCAAGCTTTTTTGCCATCGCAAAAGGAGATATAAAACTTAAACATTGGTTTCGTCTTGGTCGACTTCTCATCCCCATAGGTGGAAAAGGTGCGCTCCTATCATGGTCTGGATCAATGTTCGAATATCTTATGCCATCTCTCGTAATGCATGAACCTTTAGGGTCTCTCCTAGATCAAACAAATCGATTGATTATTCGTTGTCAAATACAATATGCCCATAAACGGGAATTGCCATGGGGTATTTCAGAAGCCGCATTTAATGCTCGCGATCATTTAATGAATTACCAATACGCTCATTTTGGTGTTCCAAACCTCGGACTCCAACGTGGTCTTTCACGCAATGCTGTCATTGCTCCCTATGCCAGCCTTCTAGCGGCACAATATGCTCCTGCTTGCGCTGTCGCTAATTTAAAACGACTCCGTGATCTTGGAGCTTTAGGAACATATGGTTATTATGACTCTGTTGATTTTACTCCAACACGTGTGAAAACAGGGGAAAAATACGCCATTGTACGCAATTATTATGCGCACCATCATGGCATGTCTATCCTTGCTCTTAACAATGTTATTTTTCAAGGGCGAATGCGTGATCGTTTTCACCGTGATCCCGTTATTGAAGCAACACAATTGCTCTTACAGGAAAGAGCGCCTCATCTCATTCCTATTATTCATACCAAAGCTGTTAATCGTATGCGCAATAAGTCTCAAGAATTTGACGCAGCCCCTTTGCGCATTATTACAAACCCGTTACTCAAACCACGAGCAACTTTACTTTTGTCTAATGGCTTTTATTCTACCATGTTAACAGCGAATGGTTCTGGTTACAGCCGTTGGCACGATTATGCGATTACGCGCTTTATTCCTGATGCAACAGAAGATCAACAAGGTACTTTATTCTTCTTACGTGATACGCATAGTGGACGGTGGTGGTCTGTTACTGGTGAGCCAACACGTGTTATTGAAGAAGACGCTGTCAGCATTTTTACAGATGAAAAGGCTGAATATACAAAAATGGTTGATGGTATTAAATCAACACTTGAATGTCTTATTACATCTGAAGGATGTGGCGAAGGTAGACGTATTCAACTGATGAATACGACAAATAAAGACCGACTCATTGAAGTGACTTCTTATGGTGAATTAGCACTTGCCACAATGGATACAGACCAAGTTCATCCTGTTTTTTCCCGTATGTTTATAGAGACAGAAATTACTGAAGAAGGTAAAACAATTTTTGTCAAAAGGCGCAAACGCTCGCCTAGTGATCCTGAAATCTATGTTACCCATTTTGTTTCTAGTACAACAGATATTCTCCAAGAGACAGAAGCTGAAACAGATCGCTCTCTGTTTATTGGGCGGGGGCGATCTATTCATCGTCCTGCTGCATTTGACCAAAATGCTCGTTTCAATAACAGTCAAGGTTGTGTTCTTGACCCTGTTATGTCATTGCGATGCCGTATAAAAATTCCAGCCTATGGCAAAGCAGAACTTATTTTTTGGACTTTTGCTGCACATACAAAAGAAGCGTTAAATAATCATATTAAACATTATCGACAACCTGATATGTTTCAAAAAGAACTTTCAATGGCATGGACGCGCTCACAAGTCGCACTGTATCAGAGTGGAACCCAGCTTAAAGAAGCTATTATCTATCAAAAATATGCAACACCGCTTATCTATCCAGAACGAACGTGGCGTCTTCCTTCTGAAATATTAGCAAAAACGCTAGGAAAACAGTCTGATCTTTGGCCCATGTCTATCTCAGGAGACAATCCACTCTGTCTTCTTAGGTTAAATAACGAGGGAAATATAGCTGTACTGCGCGAACTCCTTAAAGCACACGAATATTGGTATATGCGTGGACTCATTGTTGATTTAGTCATTCTTAATGAACAAACATTTTCCTATATACAAAGTACACAACGCGCTCTTGAGTGGGTCTGTGAATCTTATTATCACCACACGCAAAAAGCAGATGAACGCCAACATATTTTCATGCTTCGACGCGATCAAATGAGTGAACAGAGTTTTAAAACGCTTCTTGCATCAGCGCGTATCGTTCTTGATGCCCAAAATGGTTCTTTATCTGAACAACTTAAACGACTTGATAAGAATGATTTTAATCTCACAATTCGTAAAAATTATCAAGAATCTTATAATCAATTAGACTTGCCGAGATATAACGAAGGAAAGCAATTTACAACACAAACTGAACAGAATCTTTTTTCTTCTATTGGTCTTATTAGCCAACAAAAACCCTCCTCTTTTCTCCCAAATGGAGAAGATCTCAGATATTGGAATAGTTATGGTGGTTTTAATCAGCATAATCATTATGTAATACGTCTTCGTGGACGTACCACCACACCGCATCCGTGGATTAATGTTATTGCTAATCACAGATTTGGTTTTCATGTCTCTGCTGAAGGTGCAATTTTTACTTGGGCTAACAATAGCCGCGATTATCAACTAACTCCTTGGGCGAATGATCCAACGTCTAATCGACCAGGAGAAGCTCTTTATCTGGTTGATCGCCAGTCTTTAAAACGTTTTTCACCTGTTTCTACTGTTGAATGTGATGAAAATATTGTCTATGAGGCTTGTCATGGGTTTGGATTCTCAACTTTTAAATCGACACATTCAGAAATCGCATTGGAGCTGACCCATACACTTGATCCCGAAAAGCCTATTCGCTTTTCACGTCTTATTCTTACGAATGAAGGGAAAAAACCACGCAGTTTACGCCTTTATAATTATGTTGAATGGGTTTTAGGAAATGTCCGTACAAAATATGCCCCCTTTATTGTTTCCTCTTATGAGGCCAGATGGGGTGCATATTTTATTCAAAATCCCTATCACATCGAGAAATCTCAACAAGTTACATTTTTATCAGCATCCGAAATGCCAACCAGCACGACGACCAATCGCGCTGAATTTATTGGTGCAACGGGAACCGTAACACGTCCAAATGCAATCCGTAAAGCCGGTGCTCTTTCAAATACCATTGAAGCAGGATGTGATCCTTGTTCAGCATTTGCCTATGATATTGATCTTCAACCAGGGCAAACAAAAGAAATCATCTTCTATCTTGGCAGTGCTGCAAATAGGCAAGAAGCTGAAAAATTACTCAATCAAGCACGTGCAAGTGATTTTGAAATTCTGCTCACAAAACAAAAACAACAATGGAGTGATTTTGTTTCTCCTTTTCAAGTCAAAACACCTGACTCTTCTTTTAATCTTATGGTCAATCATTGGCTTCCCTATCAAATCTATGCATGCCGCATCATGGCACGTGCGGGCTTTTATCAAGCGAGTGGTGCATTTGGCTTTCGTGACCAGTTACAAGATAGCTTGTCTTTGTTATTGTTGAAACCACAGTTAGCACATGAGCAATTGTTAAATGCTGCAGCGCACCAGTTTCTTGAAGGGGATGTGCAACATTGGTGGTTGCCTGACACAAATGCTGGTGTTCGCACATACATTTCTGATGATATCGTTTGGCTTGCATATGCAACAGCTCTTTATGTCAATACCACTGGCGATAATGCCTTTCTTGATACGCTCATTCCTTTTATTGAAGGTGATGTTCTCAAAAGTGGGCAACAGGATGCTTATTTTCAACCTATCCAATCCTCAAAGGTTGCAACAGTTTATGAACATTGTGCTTTAGCTTTAGACCTTGCCATTAAACGCTGCGGACCACATGGTCTCCCTCTTATTTTAGGTGGGGATTGGAATGATGGCATGAATTTGGTAGGTGTGGAAGGAAAAGGTGAAAGCATTTGGTTAGGATGGTTTCTTGGGTACACATTACAAGCATTTATCCCTTTAGCCAAAAAACGTGGTGATAACAGCCATATGCAAATATGGAGTACACACCTTGAACATTTAACAAAATCCCTAGAGGAAAACGGTTGGGATGGTGCTTGGTATCGACGTGGTTATTTTGATGATGGAACACCTCTTGGCTCTAAAATCAATGATGAATGCCAAATTGATACCATTGCTCAATCTTGGGCTGTCATTTCTCAAATGTCATCGCCTGAACGTCAAAAACAAGCAATGACATCAATGCTGGAACAGCTCTATGATAAAAAAAGCGGACTCATTCGCCTTTTTTGGCCGCCTTTTGATAAAAGTACGCTCGAGCCTGGTTATATAAAAGGTTATCCTCCAGGCATTCGAGAAAATGGTGGTCAATACACGCATGGTGCCATTTGGAGTATTTTTGCGTTGGCTGAAATGGAACAAAACGATAAAGCTTATGCTTTATTTTCTATGATAAACCCAATTACCCATGGACAAGATCCTGAAATTTATCGTGTTGAACCTTATGTGATGGCCGCAGATATTTATGCTGTTGAACCACGATGTGGTCAAGGCGGTTGGACTTGGTATACAGGTTCAGCCGGTTGGTTTTATCGCGCCGCAACACAAGCTATTCTTGGAATACAGCGTCAGGGAGACCTATTATTTTTGCAGCCACATTTACCCTCTATTTGGCCAAAATATGAAGCAACAATGAAGTTTTATGATGCCGTTTATAGCATTAAAGTAAAATGGGGACCTAAAAATATGCTCTATGTTAATAGCAAAGAATATACCGAAGTTCATACAGGGATAAAGTTACAAAAAACAGGTCAGCATGAAATTATACGTATTGTCAAATCTTAAAGATGAAAGACGAAAAAAGAGAGCAAACTTTTTTATTCTTTCCAAAAACTGTGGAGTTGTTATATTGCACCGCCTATATTAGCCGTGTTGGTGCATAATATTTTAGATTTTATGAAACTGAAAGAAAAAGGTTATGAATCATCCGGATATTGCTAGACGTGTTTACAATCACACTTGGAAACTTGATCCCATTATTCGTTCACTTCTCGATACGGATTTTTATAAACTTCTAATGGTGCAGATGATTTGGGGGTTATATCCTAATGTTAATGTTACTTTTTCCCTCATAAATCGCTCTAAAACAATACGTCTTGCCGATGATATTGATGAGAGTGAATTACGTTCTCAACTTGATCATGCTCTTAGTTTGCGCTTTACAAAAAAAGAAATGATTTGGCTTGCTGGTAATACATTTTATGGACGCAAACAAATTTTTGAACCGGATTTTCTTCAGTGGCTTGAGAATTTTCAACTCCCAGAATATGAACTAACCCGTAAAGATGGCCAGTATATTCTTCATTTTTATGGTTCGTGGGCTCATAGTTCTATGTGGGAAATTCCAGCCCTTGCTATTATAAGTGAATTACGTTCACGTGCTGCTCTCAGAAAACTAGATCGTTTTGCTCTTGATGTACTTTATGCGCGTGCTAAAGCAAAAATGTGGAGTAAAGTTGAACGTCTCAAAAAATTGCCTGATATTAAAATATCTGACTTTGGGACAAGGCGCCGCCATTCTTTTTTATGGCAGCGCTGGTGTGTGGAAGCATTAAAAGAAGGGATTGGTAATTCTTTTACTGGAACTTCTAATGTTCTTCTTGCCATGGATACGGATTTAGAAGCTCTTGGAACCAATGCACACGAATTGCCCATGGTTATTGCGGCTCTCAGCAACAACGATGATGAATTACGCAGAGCTCCGTATCAAGTCTTGCAAGATTGGAACCGTTATTATGGTGGAAATCTTCTCATTGTTTTACCTGATACCTTTGGTACAGAAGCATTTTTACGCAATGCACCAGATTGGGTCGCTGATTGGACGGGTTTTAGACCCGATAGTGCTCCCCCTATTGAAGGTGGCGAACGTATTATTCAATGGTGGAAAGAAAAAGGAAAAGATCCATGCAAAAAACTTTTAATTTTTTCTGATGCTCTTGATGTCAATACAATTGAAAAAACCTATCATCATTTCCATGGTAGAGTACGCATGAGTTTTGGATGGGGCACGGATCTTACCAATGACTTTACAGGCTGTGCACCTCAGGAAATCGAAACTCTTGACGCTCTTTCCCTTGTTTGTAAGGTGACCTATGCCAATGGTCGACCAGCCGTGAAACTTTCAGATAATCCTGAAAAAACGATCGGTGATTCAAAAGAAGTACAACGTTATCTTAATTTTTTCGGTAATAAAAACCGAGTTTCTAGACCTATAAAGATATAGTTTCCAGCTTTTTAAAACGGATATATTGACTCATCATATTTTCTATAAAGTTGATCTCTCTAAGGATGAGGGTTTTTAGCCCTTGCTGGTTTGTAAAAAGTTTGACTGCTTGTCGAACCGATTCCTCTTGACTTTCCACACATGCGATTTACTGACGTAAGACTCGACAGATAGGATTTCAAAATATTCACTACGCATTAAAATATTTAACATGCCAAGGAGGTTTATATGCCTTATATCTTTGTCATAAATAATTTTGTTTATGGCATGGCTACTATGATTTTGCATGTTAAATGAAAGCGCACGAACATTTTGTTTCATATGCATCTTGGATATGGAGAGGTTATATTTAAAACTTGAAAGAAAATTCCTTCTCTCAATAGTTCTTATAAATAAGTTAAAGTTTAAAAGAGTATCCCATAACGCCTTTTCTATCCCTATGAAGATGGACGCGTTACAATGTAAATAGCAATCAACAATAATATAACTGTAACGAGTAAAGAAATCCATAAAGGAGGATGTATCATCACAAAAAAGGATAAAAATCCCCCCGTCATACTCATCACTGCAAAAATTTTAACAAATGGAGAGATAGCTTTTTTCTCTTCCCATCGTTTAATAGGGGGACCAAAAATACGATGATTATTCAACCATTGATGAAAACGTGGAGAAGAACGCGTAAAACACCATGA
>NZ_JBHILT010000179.1:0-815 GCF_042193405.1 Bartonella sp. TT110JLCBS | reverse complement strand
AAGATTTATAAAATGTTCTTCATGTTTCATTACATCATTGAGATGAGATGGCCATGGAGCATGAAGTCCACAAGCGCTTTTAATAGTATCAGGAAATTTAGCTGGATGAGCCGTGGCAAGAACGATCATTGGAATATGCGGTTTTTTGTTTTCACGCGCTACTTGAAGAGCGACCGCTGTATGTGGATCAACAAGATAGCCACTTTCCTTATAGACACTATCAATTGTTTGAGCTGTTGTAGCCATGTTGCTTTTCCCGGCGGAAAATAGGGAACGAATATTTTTGAGTTGCTTTTCATCAAGAGTAAAAAGACCCGTTTTTTTCAAGTTTTCCATTGCATTGCGAATCCACATTGGATCACGATTGCCACTTTCAAAGAGCAAACGTTCAAAATTAGAAGAGACTTGAATATCCATAGAAGGTGATGTTGTATGGACTATTGGTTGTGTTTCATAAGTACCACTGGTCAATGTACGTACAAGGATGTCGTTATCATTCGTTGCGATGACCAGTTGAGCAATGGGTAATCCCATACGGGCTGCGACATAACCTGCAAAAATATCACCAAAATTTCCAGTAGGAACAGTAAATGAAACAGCTCTATCAGGAGCTCCTAAAGAAAGTGCAGATGAAAAATAGTAAACAATTTGCGCCATGATACGCGCCCAATTTATAGAATTAACACCTGAAAGGGCTCTTTTTTTACGAAAATGATGATCATTAAACATTGCTTTGACAATAGCTGGGCAATCATCAAAACTTCCTTCAATGGCAAAGGAATGAAAATTTGTCCTTTGATGTCTTGTCGTTTGTC
>NZ_JBHILT010000178.1:0-818 GCF_042193405.1 Bartonella sp. TT110JLCBS | reverse complement strand
TCTCACGACACGAGCTGACGACGACCATGCACCACCTGTCATTGCGTCCCCGAAGGGAACGCCTCATCTCTGAGGTTAGCGCAAGATGTCAAGACCTGGTAAGGTTCTTCGCGTAGCTTCGAATTAAACCACATGCTCCACCGCTTGTGCGGGCCCCCGTCAATTCCTTTGAGTTTCAACCTTGCGGTCGTACTCCCCAGGCGGAGTGCTTAATGCGTTAGCTCCGGCACTGAAGGGCGGAAACCCTCCAACACCTAGCACTCATCGTTTACGGCATGGACTACCAGGGTATCTAATCCTGTTCGCTACCCAT
Source organism: Bartonella sp. TT110JLCBS (assembly GCF_042193405.1). Lineage (NCBI taxonomy): Bacteria > Pseudomonadati > Pseudomonadota > Alphaproteobacteria > Hyphomicrobiales > Bartonellaceae > Bartonella > Bartonella sp. TT110JLCBS. Next base: position 505 of record NZ_JBHILT010000178.1, on the reverse strand, counting down.
GCTTTCGAGCCTCAGCGTCAGTTGCAAGCTAGACAGCCGCCTTCGCCACTGGTGTTCTTCCATATATCTACGCATTCCACCGCTACACATGGAGTTCCACTGTCCTCTCTTGCACTCAAGTTATCCAGTTTCCGATGCACTTCTCCGGTTAAGCCGAAGGCTTTCACATCAGACTTAGAAAACCGCCTGCGCTCGGTTTACGCCCAATAAATCCGGATAACGCTTGCCACCTACGTATTACCGCGGCTGCTGGCACGTAGTTAGCCGTGACTTTCTGGTTGAATACCGTCACTGCGTGAACAGTTACTCTCACGCACGTTCTTCTTCAACAACAGAGTTTTACGAGCCGAAACCCTTCTTCACTCACGCGGTGTTGCTCCATCAGGCTTGCGCCCATTGTGGAAGATTCCCTACTGCTGCCTCCCGTAGGAGTATGGACCGTGTCTCAGTTCCATTGTGGCCGATCAGTCTCTCAACTCGGCTACGCATCACAGCCTTGGTGAGC
>NZ_JBHILT010000177.1:0-818 GCF_042193405.1 Bartonella sp. TT110JLCBS | reverse complement strand
AAGAGCGCTTAGCACCTTCTGTTCTAGATTAGAGTTATCCGTATAAGCCGCAAGGTATGGGGCTTTTTCTGTTGTTTTTGATGCAACATTCAACTCTTTTTGTGATTGCTCAACCTTGGGATCTTCTTTTTGAAGTCTGCTAAAAGCTGTCTTTGTATTCCCCAAAAGGGTCGTAATTTTTTCCTTTTGTTTTTGCGATAATTCTTTATTAAAATCAACGTAAGAGGAAACTTTTTCTCCTAGACCTTGCAAAACGTCAACATTTTTATTTTTTGTAAATTCAGTAAGGTTCTTACGAATAAGCTCAGACAGTAATTCAGAAGTACCATAAAGTGCCTCAATTGATGCCTTTGTCATTTCCTCTCGCGTGATACAGTCCCAGTTGATATTATAACCAGCTTCACGAGCAAGTTGGCCAATAAATTCACGCTGAGTACGTCCATTTCCCTCTCGAAACGGATGCAACGCATTTATTTCACCCATGTAATATCCAGCTCTCTGGCTGAATTTATCCGCATCAAGACCACGCAGATATTGTTCTTTGGCAAGCTGCTGTGTAATCTTCGGTGCGTAGCTTTCAATCTGATGATGATAAGCAAATAAACAACCACCTTTGGTAATATCTATTGAACGGATCTCTCCTGCCCATTCATAGACGTCACCAAATAGCTTCTTGTGAATGTCTTTCATATGATTGAGATCAAACTTACCCCTAATAGGAGTACTATCAAGTTCATAAGACCTTATATAAGCAAAAGCAGACTCCATACTCCTTAGTGTGGTTTTGTCTTTAATACCAAGCCGATTATACATCACAC
>NZ_JBHILT010000176.1:0-818 GCF_042193405.1 Bartonella sp. TT110JLCBS | reverse complement strand
ACTCAACATATAAAATCCTCCTTTGTTGATATTTATTATAGCTCAAATAAGCTATAGAAGCAAGTTTTCATTCCTTACCTTACCGTATCACATCGTTGGATCTTTCACGCGCTATCGCATTGATTTGCTCCTGTTGTCTCTGTTGCAAAAATTTAACTGCTGTTTGAAGCTCTTTCACAAGCTTTTTATCTTGAGGCTGATTTTGGGGTATTGCTTTTGACAAGTCAAAGTCTTGTTTATGAATGGCATCCTGTCCAAAACGTTTATCTAAAGCACTTTTCAGCTTTAAAAATTCTTCACCAACCTGCTCTGGTATCTTTGAATAACTATCACGACCAGCTTCAACATTTTTCATAAAAGTCACTGCTTCTTGTGAAAGTGACGGAACCTCTACTTTTAACTGTTCACGCTCCCGTGTAACACTAACCATCAGCGTCTCATAAGAATTCTCATAAAAGGATTGAAGCATTTTAATAGAAGAAATAGCAAGAGGAACATGATAAAGCGCTTCTTTTCGTTCTTTTCCTGTAGCCTTCAATTTATCGATAAAACGATCTGATCCACGCAGTTCGCCCGCTCTATCAGGTGCCCTATCCAAAATATCAGAGAGTTTATCGCCTTTCCCTGCTAAAATCGTTTGCTCAATCCTAAGCGCAGCCTCTTGTGGATCTTTATAAATAGATGCTAAATGACTGTTTAACTCCTTAAACATATCAATGTAAGATTTTTTATTTCTAAGAGCGCTTAGCACCTTCTGTTCTAGATTAGAGTTATCCGTATAAGCCGCAAGGTATGGGGCTTTTTCCGTTGTTTTTGAT
>NZ_JBHILT010000175.1:0-819 GCF_042193405.1 Bartonella sp. TT110JLCBS | reverse complement strand
AAAATAGAAAAGGGCGGAAACAACCCAAAAAGAAAGCCAAAAATCATTTGCGGCAAGAGGCAGAAAAAAGCCCAAACACCAGTCCACGCTAAGTTACGAATAAGGTCGATCGCAGGAACCCATATAAAACTCTGACTCATGTTTTGAAGATCTTCTTGTTTCATTTTTCCCAGTGCTTGGAGCTGTTCCTTGGATATAACGTGAAAAAATTCCAAAGGGCTCATATAGGCAGACGCGGAAAAAAGCACCAACAAGAGGATAGCCAAACAACAAATGATGATATAATCGCTTGTTGAAAGCATCATCCATTTTTTGAAAGTTGCCGATTGATCCAACACTGGCTGCGATACAAAAGCCTTATCTCCCTTATGGGCAAATTGGTGTTGTGATTTATCTTCGATCATACGGATACTCCCCCACTTCTAAAATTCCCACTCTTCAATATTTGATAGCACGCCACCAGCGCGGTAAATTCGCTTAGCACCCTTCTCAGAGTCATGCAAGCACTATAAATCCCCTCTACGTATTTTATTCATTTGCCCTATACGCGCTTATACATGAAGCACTATACGTGAGGCGCTTACAAGCCAAAACACCCCTTTCCCCAAGGTGGTGCCCCCATATTGAAAGCCAAGCACGCTGCCAAGATCACCCTCAGTCCCAGATCAACCTCAGTCATCGCCTCATCTAAAGCTTCCTCAAGCACACGACGTAAACGCCCTACGCTTACCTTTTCCTCAAAAATGTTCAATCTCTTTTCCTTAAAACCCACCCCTTTGCCTCAATGCCTCGTTGTCAATCTGGCCCCCCAAAAATGAT
>NZ_JBHILT010000174.1:0-828 GCF_042193405.1 Bartonella sp. TT110JLCBS | reverse complement strand
GGCACGTGTACACGCTCGAAATTATCTTGATGTGCTCTCTCTTGCAATTGAGAATTATGTGTATACTGTAGAAGCTACCTATAATATAGTCACTCGAGACCATAAAATTAAACAAGAACGCCTTGGAAAAGCGGTAGAGAATCCCAGTCAAAACTTGCAAAATATTTTTGCTTTATCACCGGAAAAACAAAGAGAAATCTTGTCTCAATCTCCTCAATTACACCAAGAGCTCCGTACTTTTATAAACAGTTTAGAACATCGTCTCTCATCAAACGAATGTAGTGCGATCACAAACAAAGATTATGAAACACTTGCACAAAGTATTGGTATATCAGAACAGAAAGCACGAGAAATTACCGACATTGTTCAAAAAGCAAGGAACACTCATAGCCAATTCTACACACGCACACAAAATCGTTCAAATACACTTGCTATGGCCAACTAAAAAATATGAAACTTTGTTTTTTTGATTTAAACACCTATGTGGAAGAGATATTTTAATATTCTTATCATACATGCAAAAAACAGACTACTTAAGCGCCCTACCACCAATTTTGCACATAGCATATACACCATATCCAAAGCAATTGGACAGGATAATTGTTAATTCCTTTTAAACGTCATGATTACTACTGACGAAAGCTACAAAAGCCTATTTTATTTGTCTTAGATGGAGTCGATTTTCGTGGTTATATGAATATTTTAAAAAGAGCACTCATTTTACCCCACGAAGTTATCCGAGAAATGCGTCAAAATGAACAAATTATTCTGATGCAAGGCTCCCCTTCGCGATGTGGTTGCGCCATCTATTTCAGAAGGAAAGAAATG
>NZ_JBHILT010000173.1:0-831 GCF_042193405.1 Bartonella sp. TT110JLCBS | reverse complement strand
CATAGCACCCGATGAACCGAAATGACGTTCAATTTGTCCTATAGATTGGTAAAAGAGCATGAGAGATATTCCATATTTACGACCACGGTCACGAGCTTCTTCTAAGATGTTCATATATCCTAACAGATCAATCTCATCTAAAACAAAGAGGACTCTTTTTTCATAGTTTCCATTTGCGGCTTCCATAGCTTTGAGAAGAGAACCAACAAGAATCCGTCCCACACCAGGGTAAGATTTTAGAATTTTGGACGGAATATTCAAAAAGATATCGATATTTCCTTTTGCAATATCAGTTGTTTTAAAGTCGTCACCACTTATAAGGTCGGCATAATTATCAAGGGAAAGCCATTGGGTATCTTTAGAAGCAGTAGCATAAACACTAGAGAAAGTTTGCTGTGCCATATTGGTAAAGACCCCGAGGGTTTCACGAATGAATTGTGATGAAGAATTTGATTGTATTGATTTCAATTTTCCAATAACCGATGGTTCTGGTTCTGATACAATCATACGAAGTGTTTTTAAGTTTTTTTCATGTTCTTTGTATTCATCAGAAAAGACGACATGTGCAAGTAGACCTGTTAACAAATTGTGAGCATGAGAGATAAAAAATTGATCGGTTGAAGTGGATCTATAATTTTCTGAAAGGAGGAGTCGTGCTGTCTCTACGAGACCTACTTCCTTTTCACAAATAGGGATATTTTTATCTAATAACCAATCTAAAGGATTAAAAGTTTTTGTTGAATCTCCATGGGGATCAAGAACGTATACTTTTCTGTTTGACAGCTGCCTTGTTTTTTTTACCATTGGAGCGATTTCAGTTGAAGGGTCAAA
>NZ_JBHILT010000172.1:0-832 GCF_042193405.1 Bartonella sp. TT110JLCBS | reverse complement strand
GACTCCGGTAGTTCGACGGAGTCTTTATTCGGTGACAGGGCTCGTAAGCCCACAGCATCTTTATCCGCTTTCGGTGCCAATGTCGGCTCAGTCGACTCCGGTAATCCCACTGAGTCTTTATTTACTTCCGGTGCGAATGTGGACTGGATTGTGTCTACCTTCGTGTGGCAACTGTCGGATGCCACAGCCAGTGGCTCGATCGTGGGGGGTTCACTGGCAAGGGATTCAATAATCCTGTCGACATCGCCAGTGACATCGTCAGGCGGACACACATCCATTGCAGCCGGCGGAACCACCGCTCGTCCTTTTTCCAATGGCGCGGTCGGAGCTAAAGTTGGCTGAGCCTCCGCCATTGTTGGTTCCACCACAATTGGTGCTTCTGTTGCATCGACGTCAACCGCCGACGGGAGAGACATTGTTGGTTGCCTCCACGCAAGCCTCTTCCTGCGCGGTACTAATTTGAATGCCTGCTTGTGATGCAAGTCTTACTAATTAAACAAAGACATTGTTATACACACACAAACGTGAAACACTAAGGGGAAATACGGATAGTTACATGGTGACATTTATTGTTAAACGGTAATACCTTAATGCAAACATTAACACATATTTTTAAACGGAGATCGTCAAAGTTAAACGGAGAATATGCTTTTTACGAATATAGTGTGAATCATACAGTTAGCCGATCTTTATAGTTTCACAAAATTGATAATTACATGACCAAAAAAACATATGTTCTTGCAAAACAATGTACGTCGCAAGGATGACATTCTAAACAACGAATAAACTATACACCATCAGTTGTGCTCGGGGCCGCCTTTACCACTGACAC
>NZ_JBHILT010000019.1:15620-33889 GCF_042193405.1 Bartonella sp. TT110JLCBS | reverse complement strand
TATCTGTTAATTCTAAGACCAGTAAAATAAAAACAACTTCATAAGCATAATCACCAACTTTGGAAATAAAGAGAGAGCAAAAAAGAGCTAATGGACTCTTTTTTAAAAATAAATTCATACCAACCATCCGATATTAAACTTTTCTACAGTTAAAGTTACACTTCCTTCGATACAATTGGTGATATGAACTTCAGAAGAGTCTTTTATTCTAATAAATCGCTTAATAAATTAAGTGAAAATTTTTAAAGAAATACTCCTCTTGATATAAGCATTTACTCTAATATCAAGTAATATATTAATTTTTCTTGCTTATTTGCTTTAAAAAAAGAAAGAATGTAAAAATTATGAGATCACAATCTTCCATATTATTACATTGACCTCCACCCCACGTCTCAAAGAATGAAAATTCCCAACCAGCACTAGTCTACAATCCCACGTCAAAAAGCAACTTTCCCCACAAAATAAAGCTTACACCCACCCACGCCTCAAACGACAGCACGTCATCAGGCTCAACAAATCAAGCTCTATCTTCTGATAGCCGCCATCCATCACACATCTCTTTGCAACACCCGCCTTACCCACACTCTCCTCTTATCCATGCGCACTCTCTTCATCCTCCATTCCTCCTTTTTCTCTCCCGTCACACACTTAACAACTTAACAGCACTCTTCCTCTAAACTTCCATTCACGAAGACACTTCCCCCCAATCCTCGCACCACATTCCACGCCCCCAAAAGCCCAAAGTGACCAAAAACACGCACAATATATAAACCACAAATCCCCCACTTCACTTTACAGATTCACATTTTTACGTTTTTACATCATTACAGAACAAAGCCAACGAAAAGTTCACCACCCCGCACAGCTCTATAAACAATAGTCTATAAACGAACTCAGCTTTTTGCCTAGTACCCCTTACAGTCTTCAGACGCCCCCTCTCAAAAGAAAATGTTTCATCAGACCAGACAAGATAAGCCCAGCCAAAAATATTCACCACACACTCTAAAAAACACCTAAATGTGGAAATTGATATACTTGATATCATCCCCCCTCCAAATAACGCCGTTTTATAGCATATTGATTTTTCTTGCCAATCTTCTGAAACTACTTTATTACTTAAAGGGTGAGTTTGGTCGTATACGCGACGATCAATAGGGAACTGAAAGCCCGAAACCTCGATACATAAGAATGAACCCACTTTTGTGGGTGTCCCGGGATTCCGGGAGATTTTGCTATGTCCAGGTGCGATGAGCACTAAAAGCAAAATGCTGATTCGAGGTCAGTGCTTTCAGGCTCCCGGAATACCAATGCGAGGGCGCTCGCAACCGGAGGGGGGGCTTGAAGTGCCAACTAAAAATCCACATTTTATCGACATTTTGATAGGCAAAAGAATCCGTCATAGACGCATTTCCATGGGACTTTCCCAAAAAGAATTAGGAAGCCATTTAGGTGTCAGTTTCCAACAAATCCAAAAATACGAAAAAGGCTCAAACCGTGTAAGTGCCAAATGTTTACTAGAAATCGCCCAAAAACTAGAAGTTCCCGTAAACTTTTTTTATGCCGATATTGCCACAAAAGAAGATCTTTCAACAAAAGAAACTCTCTTACACCACAATCAAGAAACCTATAGCGAAAAAGAACACACCCTTTTGAAAAATTTTAGAGAACTCCAGCCGAAAAAACAAAAAGCAATCTTGTGGTTGATTTCTGATTAAGCAAAAGCGCAACGATCAACATTATTCCATTCATATCCCCCTTAAGTCAAATTCAGATCAGCTCCCCACACCCCTTCAAAAAGCAATGTTTTACGGCGGATAAACGGCATTTCTCTTTAACGCTTTTACGCATAAAGCAATAAAGCAATCCCGCTTGTGACTTCACTTATAACATTGCAAGAAAATAGTTTTCACAACAATCAGAAGTAAAAGAATCCTACGATATTCGAAAACGCTGATTTAACATGCAAAAACACCGACCACTCCCTTTGCTTTGCGATAAAACACCGCTGTTTCATCGTGAATTTTTCTAAATCAGCACGCCTCAAAGAGCGGTGTTATCGCATAATAGGATTATCACCGCCCTTTATAGCGTGAATTTTTCCACACTTAATCTTCAGGCAAAAATTCCAACCGATCTCCTTGTTTTGTAATTTTCACCGTTGTTTCATCGTGAATTTTTCCAAATAAGATATTTTCCGCCAGTGGGTCTTGAATTTCTTTTTGGATAATCCGTTTAAGCGGACGCGCACCATAGAGCGGATCATAGCCTTTATCGGCAAGAAATTTTCTCACCTCTGGCTCGATTTGCAAAGTTATTTTGCGTTCATTGAGCAAATTTTGCAAATGTTCTATCTGAATATCGACGATCGCTTCCATATCGTGACGTTGCAGCCTTTGAAAGAGAATAATCTCATCAATACGGTTTAAAAACTCCGGACGGAAAGCCGCTTTCACAACATTCATAACATCATTTTTTGCCTGCTCAACGGTTTGCCCTTCAGGCAAAGCAGTTAAAAATTCAGCACCAAGATTAGAAGTCATAATCAGCAAGGTATTGCGAAAATCGACGGTACGTCCTTGACTATCGGTCAAACGTCCCTCATCCAACACTTGCAACAAGAGATTAAAGATATCCGGATGTGCTTTTTCAATTTCGTCGAATAGAATGACTTGGTAAGGTCTTCTACGTACAGCTTCGGTCAGCACCCCACCCTCTTCATATCCAACATATCCAGGTGGCGCCCCAATCAGCCGCGCCCCAGCATGTTTTTCCATATATTCCGACATATCGATGCGCAACATGGCATTGGAGTCTTGGAAAAGAAAAGCAGCAAGTGCTTTGGTTAATTCGGTTTTTCCCACACCAGTAGGACCCAAAAACATGAAAGAGCCAAGCGGACGATTAGGATCTTGCAACCCCGCACGCGCACGGCGTACAGCGCGAGAAACAGCTTGAACAGCCTCTCCCTGCCCAATCACCCGTTTGCTAATTTCATCTTCCATCCGCAACAGCGCCTCCCGTTCTGCCTCCAGCATTCGATCAACAGGAATACCAGTCCAGCGCGAAACAATCCGTGCCACATGTTCAGCAGTGACCGTCTCTTCGACGAGATGATTTTGTTGGTCATCATTTTCCGCAATGCTCAATTGTTTTTCGAGTTCAGGGATAACGCTATAAGCAAGCTCTCCAGCGCGTTGGAATTGTCCATCACGCTGTGCAATAGCCAAAGCATTACGGGCTTCTTCGAGTTGTTTTTTCAAATCAGCAGCATGCCCTAATTTTTGTTTCTCAGCCTGCCAAGCACTTGTCATCTCAGCGGACTGTTGTTCCAATGTTTTGAGTTCCTCCTGCACATTTTCCAAACGTTCTTTTGCTGTTGGCTCGACATCTGTTTTCAAAGCTTCCCGTTCGATCTTCAACTGTAAAATACGCCGATCAACAGCATCGAGTTCTTCCGGCTTTGAATCGACCTGCATCCGCAACCGTGCCGCCGCTTCATCGATAAGGTCAATAGCTTTATCCGGCAAGAAGCGATCCGTAATATAGCGGTTAGACAAACGCGCCGCCGCAATCAAAGCACTATCAGCCAAGCGCACTTTGTGATGTTGTTCATATTTTTCCTTAATACCGCGCAAGATAGAAATAGTATCCTCCAAAGAGGGTTCCGGTACAAAGACAGGTTGAAAGCGTCGTGCCAGAGCAGCATCTTTTTCGACATATTTTCGATATTCATCGAGCGTAGTAGCCCCCACACAATGGAGCTCTCCGCGTGCAAGAGCAGGTTTTAACAAGTTAGAAGCATCCATAGGCCCATCGGATTTTCCAGCCCCAACGAGATTATGCAATTCATCGATAAACAAAATGATCTGCCCATTTTCAGCTTGCACCTCTGCCAACACCGCTTTGAGGCGCTCTTCAAATTCCCCACGATATTTTGCACCAGCGATAAGCGCTCCCATATCCAACGCATGAAGCTGTTTATCCCGCAAAGTTTCAGGCACATCGCCATTAACAATGCGCAATGCCAACCCTTCCACAATAGCTGTTTTTCCCACCCCTGGCTCACCGATCAACACAGGATTATTTTTGGTCCGCCGTGAAAGCACCTGAATAGTGCGGCGGATTTCCTCTTCCCGCCCAATCACAGGGTCAAGTTTTCCTTCACGGGCATCTTTTGTGAGATCACGGGCATATTTTTGCAAAGCATCATATTGGCTTTCGGCATGGGGGCTTGTTGCTGTTTTTCCTTTCCGCAAATCATTAATAGCCTCATTAAGCGCTAGCGCTTTCAACCCTCCGTTTGTAAGAATATCAGCGGTTTTTGCGGTCTTTTCCATGATCAGCGCTTGCAACACACGCTCAATGGTCACAAATTGATCACCGGCTTTTTTCGCCAAATCTTCCGCCATGTTAAAGACTTTTGCCAACGGCTGAGAGAGATAGAGCTGTCCATTCCCCCCTTGCACTTTAGGCAAAGCATCAAGTGCTTCGTTAAGCGCCTTTCGAATAAGAGTAAGATCACCACCCGCTTTTTGGATCAGTGATGCTGCCAATCCTTGAGAATCGTCTAACAACACTTTCAACAGATGCTCCGGCAAAAACTGCTGATGATCAGAAGCAAGGGCACCACTTTGTGCTGATTGTAAAAAACCCTGCACGCGTTCGCTATATTTTTCCAAATTCATTTTTTTTCCTTAAATCTCAAGCCACCACAGCACTTTAAATTCCCCCAACATTCCACAAAAGAGACATCTTCAAAGGACAGCTCACCCCCCACAAAACACCGCAAATGATGCCGCATGAAGAAGAACCGTAGTGCTAAAAAGAATATGGGTTTTTACACGCCTCATAGCAAGAGGGAGAAAAAAATACGCTATCAATTTAAACAAAAACCGCAACTCCCCTATACGCCCCACCATCACCAACCCCACCAGCCCAGCCTCCCCACCAGCCCAACCCCAACCGACCTAGCCCCACTATTACAGTCTCTTCACCCCCAATGCTCCCATCGATGTCAGACAAAAGCCCAACATGACAAAAACACGCACAAAACATAGCCCCCCCACCTTTCTCACAAACACATTTTTACGCTTTTGCATCTTTACAGAACGAAGCCAACGAAAGGCTTACCACCCCACACCGCTCGATAAACACTGTTCTGTAAAAGAACCCAGCTTTTTGCCTAGTACCCCCCTTACAGTCTTCAGACTCCCCTCTTCAAACGACAGCACTTCATCAGGCTCAACAAATCAAGCTCTATCTCCTTAAATCACCATCCCTTCACGCATCTCTTTGCACCACCGCCTTACCAACACTCTCCTCCTATCCATGCGCACTCTCTCCATTCTCCCTTCCCGTTTTGCTCTCCCGTCACACACTCACAACTTAACAGCACTCTTCCTCCCAACTTCCATTCACAGACTCTTTCCCTCATTTATCTCGCCACATTTCTCACCATGACAAAAACACGCACCACACATAGCCCCCCACTCCTTTCTCACAAACACATTTTTACGCTTTTACATCTTTACAGAAGGCGACCAAAGTAAAGGTTCACCACCCCGCGCACCACTTTGTAAACACTGTTCTGTAAACAATCCAACTTCTTATCTCAAAGGCCCCCTACTGATCACTTCGTATAGTTATCACCCACCCCACAAACGAGACTGTTTCATTAGACTAGACAGATAAGTCCAGCCTAAAACATTTATCACACACTCTAAAAAACGCCTAAATGTGGATATTGATATGCTGATATCACACCCCTCCAAATAGCGCCGTTTTATGGCATAACAGAATAGAAAATTTTTGATTGTTCTTGCCAATCTTCTGAAATTACTTTATCACTTAAAGTGTCATTTTGATCGTCTACGCAGCGATCAACAGGGAAAACAGGCCCTAAACCCTAGCGTACAATTGAGCCTACTCTTGTGGGTTTCCCGGAATTCCGGGAGTTTTTTGCTATGTCCAGGTGCGTTTCCGCACTAAAAGCAAAAAGCTGACTAGGGTTCAGTACTTGTTACTCCCGGAATACCAATGCGAGGGCGCTCGCAACCGGAGGGGAGCTTGAAGTGCCAACCAAAAATCCAAATTTTATCGACATTTCTGATTAAGCAAAAGACGCGATTTATAATCCATATTTCGCACTTTTTTAAAAAGTACCCAATCATATAGTCTCTTTGAGATTATTTTGATTGTTCTTGCCAATCTTCTGAAATTACTTTATCACTTAAAGTGTAATTTTGATCGTCCACGCAACGATCAATAGGGAAGACAAGCCCTAAGTCCGAGCGTACAATTGAACCCACTCTTGTGGGTATCCCGGGATTCCGGGAGATTTTGCTATGTCCAAGTGCTTTAAGCACTAAAAGCAAAATGCTGACTCGGACTCAGTACTTGTTACTCCCGGAATACCAATGCGAGGGCGCTCGCAACCGGAGGGGGGCTTGAAGTGCCAACTAAAAATCCAAATTTTATCGACATTCTGATAGGCAAAAGAATCCGCCACAGACGCATTTCAATGAGCCTTTCCCAAAAAGAATTAGGAAGCCATTTAGGTGTCAGTTTCCAACAAATCCAAAAATACGAAAAAGGCTTAAATCGTGTAAGCGTAGGATGTTTACTCAAAATCGCCCAAAAACTGGAAGTTCCCATAAGCTTTTTTTATGCAGACATTGCTACAAAAGAAGATATCTCAACAAAAGAAAATACCCCACACCACAATCAAGAAACCTATAGCGAAAAAGAACACACCCTTTTAAAAAACTTTAGAGACCTCCAGCCAAAAAAACAAAAAGCAATCTTGTGGTTGATTTCTGATTAGGAAAAAGAGCAACAATTAACATACCCCCGCCTAAAGTTTCCCATACCTGATATCACCATACCTCCAAGAGTGATGTTTTATGGCATATAAGATAATTCACACTATAGCTTGTTTTCTGTTTCCATTATTGCTTCAAGCCAAGCTGATTGAGGATTAGCAGCTGGGGTTTAAAGTTTGACTATTCGTAGCAAAGCGGAGTTAAACAAAAATGACATTATCGCTCAAAACCATGCCCCCCTATTGAGTTTACGAGACAGTGGAACCGTGTCAAGAAAGCAAAGCCCCGAAAAAAAACAAAAATATGAGCGGTTAAGTAAAAATCAAAGATTAAACCTATAACGTCAAAAAAGCTGCTCTATGTTGGATTATCTCCACGTCCTCTAAATCTCAGAAAAATGATTTAAAACATTTGTTTTATTGATGAGCCAATCATTGAGAACGAATAATAGACAAAGAACGGTTCACCAATATCCTGATAGCCAATAAACAGAATAATCCACTCAATCCAGAAAGAAGGAACAATTTTCCAGCCGAAGTGTGACCTAAAACAAACGCTCCAACAAAGGGCGCCACCAACATCGCTAAATTTTGTATAGACTGCACCCATCCGGAAGCCACCCCAATCTGTTCATTGAAATTGCTTACCAGATAAACATTAGAAGATATGGAAAAGTAAGCACTAACCATTCCAATAAGAAAAAAACAAAGCAACAAAGTCTCAATACGGAGTAAATCAAAGTAAAAAAAGCACACTGAGATCAAGACAAAACCAATCATTGTTGACATTGCCGGCATTAACAACTCCGATATTTTGCCTGTAAGGGGTTTATGCTTTGATTGTTTCACACGCCAAAACCCATAGAGAAAATTACCAATCGCTGAAGCAGATACCAGCATTCCAAGAGTCTGTTTATTCATTTTCATTGTGCTGAGAATAACGGGCAACTGATTATTCACCATAAAGACCATAGCAAAATAAATGAATATTACCCCCACATAGGCATACCAAGTTGTCCCATAAAGCCTCTGCTGTGCTTGCGTGGTATTCGCTGTTTTTATCATGAGTGACGAGACAGATTGTGCACCAATAAAACAAAACACGATAAAGCCTAGCAATGTCAAAAAACCAGAAAATAATAAAGTATAGGTATCTGATAAAAGTACAGACAGAGCACTCCCCAAAGCAGGTCCTATCATCTTCGCCATGCTATTGATCATGTTAAGCACAGAATAATAACGAATCCGTCCGTGTTCAGGCACAGAATTTGCACTAAGAACGGAAATTGCAGGCATGGCTAGACTGTTGAATGTCGCAACTGCCAGTATAATAAATCCTTGCAGACTCGTCGCCAGCAATAAACCGACAGTACATAGCGCCCGTAACAGCAGTGACGCCCGCAACCAATGGATCATAGAACGGTGGACTTACCAACATTCCAATTGGCTTAGACAGAACGATACCAGGGAATAATGTTGCCGCTCCAATAAAAGCGACATCATATTGATTAGCTTTCCAAGTGAACACAGATACGGTCAAAATCACGATATAATCAATCCAGCCCCCAAATGACACCATACCATTACCCAGCAAAAGCACCAACAAGCGATTTTTTATTGCCCCACCTCTTTGCACCAAAACACGCGCCCTTCTTTTTCGTTAGCAATACTGATTGAACTATCAATTTTTCCTCACACCCTAAAAGCACCAACAACTTTCACGCAACAAAGCACTATCGACCTTCCTGTAACAAGGCAATTTATAATTATCCATGGAAACCACTGGGGATAAGTCTTAGATATGTATTAACACTTCCACCATTGATTGAACTTAATCTGCGTCTTTGCGAATGACGACAATAACCAAGCCGTTAATCCAGCTCTTGAATCCATTGATATAGGATAATCCCGCGCCTCCCCTTCAGTTCCCACACAAAAAAAACGCTCTGAGCGTCCTCTTCTCAAGAGGAAGCCCCCTTTTATTCTTCTTCATCACTTACTTGTGGAGGAGGTGGTAAAATATAAGAGCCTGAAAGCCAACGATTAAGATCAATGGCTCGACACCGTGTGGAACAAAAAGGATATGAAGATTTTTGTGACATTTGACCACAAATAGGACAAGGATGCGGAGGACGGGTCTCTTTTTGCAAATTTAGCTCTTTTTGTTCTTGGCGCACCTTTGTCTTCTGCTCGTTCATTAACTTTTCTTCTGTTGCTTTTTTTTCATTTTTGTTTTTCTCTTTTTGTTGCTTTTCACCTTGCATTGATCTTGCCTTACAGTTTTTCTAATGCGTTTCTTCAGCCCAGTGCGTAAAAAGTGGATAGTGATAAGCGGTCAAGAGATCGGCTGTTTCAGCCAAAGGCAATCCCACAACATTAGAATAAGACCCCGTGATATGGACAACAAAAGCCCCTGCTTTTCCTTGGATAGCATAGCCACCCGCTTTCCCTTGCCATTCTCCTGAAGCAAGGTAAGCCTTCATCATGGCAGAGGTTAAGCGTCTAAAACGAACACGACTTTCAACCAATTTTACGGTTATTTTTCCATGTTCATTGAGCGCACAAATAGCGCCATAGACCTTATGCGAACGCCCAGAAAGGTATCGTAAACATTCATAAGCCTCATCCTCGCTTTCTGGTTTAGGGAGAATTGTTCGCCCAACAGCCACCACCATATCAGCCGCCAAGATAATCATTTTCTGTCTAGGTAATTTTTCTTGACCATTCTGCAACTCGTCTTGACCATTCTGACTGTACCAGCGCAAAATCTCTTGGGCTTTCAGCGCTTTTTCTTTTGCCAAACGTTTAGCAAGCTTTGCAGGATGTTCTTTTAATTTTGGTGTTTCATCAATATCACTTGCATAAACCTGCTGCGGATCAATCCCTATTTGTGCCAAGAGCGCTAAACGCCTTGGCGAAGCGGAGGCAAGCACCAAATGAATTTCTTCTGTAAGAGTATCTGCCAAACGTTTTTCCCCCCACTCTCTTATATGTTTCATTTCCACCCCTTCACAATTGACTTCCCTCTCACCCCCCTTTTTAAGCACCCCCTTTTACGCAGCCCCCTTTTAAGCGCCCCCCTTTTACGCGACCCCCTTTAAGCGCCCCCTTTTACGCACCATTAATCTCCTTATCTTTTTTCCGCATTGATTTTACAGTTTTTCAAGGACCTTCAAATACTTCCCTTTTTTCACTCATGAAAAGCAAACTAAAAAACTGTTAAAAAATAATAGAAATAATATGATAGCTTTTAGAAAAAAGTGCAAGCCACCCACGAGGCTACTTATAGCGATATGTAATACGCCCTTTTGTCAAATCATAAGGTGTCATTTCCACCATGATTTTATCACCGGCCAACACCCGTATACGATTTTTCCGCATTCTACCAGCGGTATGGGCAATAATTTCATGATCATTTTCCAGTTTCACACGAAACATCGCGTTAGGTAAGAGTTCAGTAACGATACCAGAAAATTCTAAAACTTCTTCTTTTGACATAAACAAACATTTCCTTTACAGTGCACATATTTTGTTAAGCTGCGCGTTATTTCCAGCGTTCATACCCTATTTTCTTAAGTTTGTGAATAAAAATTCCACAAAAAGGGAAAGGTTTTTCAAGTTTACTCTCCCATGCTTTCAAAAAGCGCCACCCCACACCTTAAGGATCCAAACTTTTTCTCCACCAATTTTACGCACTAATTCCCTTCAATTTTTATGATAATCTTGGTTTTAGTATGACAAGAAATTACGCTAATTTTTTCCCCTAAAGCATTTTCCCAACACCTCTGCCTAATCCCTCCACAACTTACGAACAATCCTCCTCCCTCCAACTTTTCCTCACCTTCCACACCTTAAACATGCACCCTTCAGATAAACACCACTCCCTCACGCCAGAAGCCCCTCCTTTTCTCAAAAACCTTCTCCATTCTTCACACACCATTCACAACATGCTTCACCGCCCCACACTCCACACTCCACACTCTACGCATTTCCCATACAACCTCCCCCATTTTTCCTCTCTTCACACACTTCATCTAAGCCACTCTTTCCATTTTATGTTGTTCTTCCTACCTTTGAAAACACGATCGCTATACATTGCGTATCATTCACCACAACGCCCCTAACAACATAAAGCCTTTTCCTTTTTTGCACATTTCTGTTTTCACGCTTTTACAGATTCACAGAATAAAACCAAATGAAACTTCCACCCCACACCATTCTATAAACAATAGTATTAACCCAGCTTCTTGCCTAGCCAATCTCCCTCAAGCACTTCAGATCCCCCCTCAAACGAGATTATTTCATCAAACACGACAAAAAAATCCAGCCTAAAATATTCATCACACTCTAAAAAAACACCTTGATAAATTGATATGCCTGATATCACCACCCCTATAAGCTCCCCTTCTAATCATGATTTCGGAGCCGCGTGAGAGGGACAAAACAAGCCGTTAAGTTCTTGGGTCAAGGACGCCGTTAGGCGCCATGTAATGGTCTCCTTGACCTTAAGAACCTAGGATTGTTAGTCCCCTCATTAAACGCGGGTCTGATCTCATGATTTTGGTGAGCATTCCGGAGAGTTTGAGAGGCGGAAAGCCTCTCATTAAAAAATAAAGTTTATAAATAAAAACTATTTTTATTTGCCAATCTTCTGAAATTACTTTATCACTTAAAGTGTAAGTTTGGTCGTATACGCAACGACCAATAGGGAACTGAAAACCCGAAGACTTGACACATGAATTTATCCCGCATTGCGGGTATCCCGGAATTCCGGGAGATTTTGCTATGTCCAGGTGCGTTTCCGCACTAAAAGCAAAAAGCTGAGTCAAGTCAGTGTTTTCAGACTCCCGGAATACCAATGCGAGGGCGCTCGCAACCGGAGGGGGGTGTAAAGTGCAAACCAAAAATCCAAATTTTATCGATATTCTGATAGGCAAAAGAATTCGTCAAAGAAGAATTGCCATGGGACTTTCCCAAAAAGAATTAGGAAGCTATTTAGGTGTCAGTTTCCAACAAATCCAAAAATATGAAAAAGGCTTCAATCGTGTAAGCGCAGGGTGTTTACTCAAAATCGCCCAAAAACTGGATGTTCCCATAAGCTTTTTTTATACAGACATTGTGACAAAAGAAGATGTCTCAGTAGAAAAAAATGCCGCACACTATGATCAAGAAACATACAGCGAAAAAGAACATTCACTTTTGAAAAATTTTAGAGAGCTCCAGCCGAAAAAACAAAAAGCAATCTTGTGGCTGATTTCTGATTAAGCAAAAGAGTAACAATTAATATTATTCCATTCATATACCCCCTTAAGTCAAATTCAAACCAGCACTCCACACCCCTCCAAATCACGCCATTTTATGGGATATTGATTTTTCTTGCCAATCTCCTGAAATTACTTTATGAATTGGCCTGTGTTTTTTGGTCGTCTACGCAGCGGTCAATAAGGAGTTGGATTCCTTAAAACTTAACACATAAACAATTATGGCTATCCCGGAAATTCCGGGGGCTTTTGTTATGTCCAAGTGCTTTAAGCACTAAAAACAAGAGACTGTTTAAGTTCAGTGAATCCAACCTCCCGGAATACCAATGCGAGGGCGCTCGCAACCGGAGGGGGGCTTGAAGTGCAAACCAAAAATCAAAATTTTATCGACATTCTGATAGGCAAAAGAATTCGTCAAAGAAGAATTGCCATGGGACTTTCCCAAAAAGAATTAGGAAACTATTTAGGTGTCAGTTTCCAACAAATCCAAAAATATGAAAAAGGCTTCAATCGTGTAAGCGCAGGGTGTTTACTCAAAATCGCCCAAAAACTGGATGTTCCCATAAGCTTTTTTTATACAGACATTGTGACAAAAGAAGATGTCTCAGTAGAAAAAAATGCCGCACACTATGATCAAGAAACATACAGCGAAAAAGAACATTCACTTTTGAAAAATTTTAGAGAGCTCCAGCCGAAAAAACAAAAAGCAATCTTATGGTTGATTTCTGATTAAGCAAAAGCGCACACAAAGCATAAATTCTCCGCATCATTTTACGGACATACGTTTTTATTTTACGGATCAACGTTTTGATGCTTCTCCACATTTACAGAAAGCAGCCAAACGAAACTTTCAAATTCCCCCCGCATCACTTTGTAAACATAGGTTTGTCAACAATACAGCTTCTTACTCTAGCCAATTCCCCTGCGGATTTCAGATCACGACACCACAAAGGATAATGTTGCATCAAACGCGACAGATACCTCCTATTTTAAAATATTCTTGCCCCTTCACCACCCTAAAGTAAGATCACGCAAAGCACCGGTCAATCCCACTTCAAAAACAACTTTCCCCACACCCTCTCTCCTCAACACCCCCACCTCTTCATTCAAGCGTCCCCCCCTTCATAAGACTCTTCATCCCCACCCCCTCTTTCCTCTCTCGTCAACACACCCACCTCTTCATCCCCCCCAATCTTCTCTCCACATTCCATGCCATGATAAAATCATACACCACGCATAAAGTCCCAGCTTCCTTTTTTACACATTTCCGTTTTTACGCTTTTGCATATTTACAGAAAGCAGAAAATCTGTAAAAAATGCATTACACAATAACGTTTTCAACAACTGTCATTAAAATCTCACCTCCCTTTTCATCTAAATCCCCCTATTTTCACTTAAATCATAGATATAAACCGCCCTATTATCGTATTGAGCAGCATAAAATTTTTCGACAAATTCTAGCGATCAAAAGAGTGCATAAGAAGCATTTTACGACTTTTAAAAGAATTTTTATTTACACCCAGTGCTTTTTTGTAACGTAGAAGAGCACATTTAATTAATTGACTATAAGAAAGTTTGAAATGAGAGAAGCTTTTCGTTTTTCTCGTTCAACATCCACAACGATAACTCCTTCTTATAAATCAATTTTTTTCGTAATACAAAACGTGCCAAAAGGAATATACTTATGTTGCATATTCACGCGCTTGTTTTAAAGAAAGATCTCTCAACGCTCCATCACACCCATTTTGCAAAACGCTACCCGTAAAGGAATGGTAAGCTCCCATGAAGGATATAAAATCCATTCAGCCCCCCCCTATCTTTACGCTTATGGAAAAACAAGTTTACGCTTATAGAAGAACAAGCCGGCATCATCACAAAAACTCTGCCAGCTCCCAATGTTGCAGACAGCCTTCGGTTCAAGAGACACTTCATTAAAGGCATGCCTTTCTTGTACAGTTTTGACCCACATGGCTCACTCACTTATGATGTATAAGCCAAGTAATTTTAATTGATTTAATATGAGAGAGCTGGTGATGAGAAATTTTATTATATTCAGCAACGCGCTTCACGGTAAAAAAATGGTTATTTATTATTATAAATCAATATATTAATAAAGAAGAGAGTCATCATCAAGACGCTTACCTTTTTCTAAAAAAGGCTTCACACTGAAAGAAAACATCTAAAACTTAGATAAAAAAAAGGTTTGCCTCTAATAAACAAACCTCTGCAGAAAATTATTCACATAACTTTCAAAATTTTAAATTAATCCCTCTAGAAGCAATAAAAACGCTTTAGAAGCACCAAAATGAATACAATTACTTATCTAACACAATATTAAGAAAAATCAAGAACAAAATTTTTTATAGTTAATACCCCTAAAAAACGAGGCTTCCTACCCCACGCAGCTCAACAATCTGTTTTTTTCTACAAACGCCTCCGACCAATCAATTCCTTCATCTCTCTCAAAAGACAGCATAAAAGGTGCACAGTACAAGTCTTCGCTAAAAAAAACATCAATCGCCAGCGCTGATAAAAACCAGCATTGTTATAAAAGATCAGATTATCGAACATCTTTCTGAAATGTCTTCGCAATAAATAAAAAAGAAGCGGATTTTTAAATATTCCGCCTCTTTAACCATAAAAATTACGATGAGGGATTATTAAACAAATTCGAAACTATGAAGGGAACCAACTTGATAACAACTCATACCTTACAGGATCATCGGCACACTGTCCACCACCACATTCCAGTATGGTAGAAATCAAATTTGCTGCAATCAAAAACACAAATAAGAAACTTGCCGCTTTACTCAAGACTGGAAAAGGAGAAAATTCTTTGAACTTATGTGCCAATTCGCCTAAAATCATGACAAATGAGACAGCAAAGATACAAAGGACAGAAATAATGAAAGCCCAAGTATAAAAATGTAATCCAAAGAACGTTGAACCATATCCTAAGTCATCGGGAGTGATATGCAAAAACACTTGGCGTGCTGCCACAGCACTGGTTACCATACAACCGATAATAACCATACCATAATGGGTATTTTTCACCTTATGGTGAATATTAAGCAAGAACCCACAACCAGCCAGCATCAATCCAACGCGCTGTAGCAAACAAAGGGGACAAGGTAACTCAAACTTTACCAATTGATAATAAAAAGCCACCACCAAGACAACGGATAACCCAAAGAGTCCTAGCGTATTCATAAAGATGACGAAGTGAGGATTTTTTTGTTCAACATGTTCCATGGCTATTCTCTCAAAAAGATAAATTTAAAGTAGAAGTTGCGTGATGATTGAAAGTGAGAAGAATGACAACGAATAAAATTGCCCACAAAGCATAACTTATATTTTTTTTACCACACATAGTCGTTACTGCAGTACCTAAAGCGATTAAAAATGGAAGAAACATAGCTTTTACATCTCCTTATACATCCGTTGTTTAACTTTTATTTATTTCAGCGTTCACCATATTACAAAATTGGGCAAAAAAGAGACCATAGATTTATTATTCACAATTCGTCATTCAGGATTGATATTGCATTATATTTAAGTAAAAAACGAAGAACGATATAATCGCTAAGAAACAGATCTCAACAAAAGCGTTAAAAGCACAAAAGCGTTGATTATAGGCTTCCCCTTATATCAGCCATTGTTAAAGATATATCGACAATTATAAAGATTATATCCCCTATAAAGATTATATCCCCCCACTCACAAAAGAATCACTTGAACAACAAAATAAATAGGCTTTGAAATCGAGATATATATCTCTTTATTTCTCAAAAGAATATCCTCACTTTTCAGCGCATTTTTGACATAAAAATCTCTTTCTCTCCTAAGCAATGTTTCAAATTGCAACAGATTTTATATCATATGGTGATCTTATTTAGATTAGCAAATAAAAAGTAAGATATTTAAAAAAAACTTATAATCAATGGCTTTTCCCCAATGTATTTTTCCCTCTTATCTTATAATAAACGACAATACCGCAGCTCAACAGCCTCATGGGTCCCACACCACCCCTTAACACCTCTCCTCAAAATTCATCCCCCTCCCCCTGACAAGAAGTGTTTCATGCCTTCAACACTTTAGTTTTTCATCTTTTGGTCTCCCCCTTTAAATTTTTAGCTTTCCATCTTATTTGCAAAATAACTGTTTCTCTGTCATCAATTGGCTTTGCAAAAAGAATATAAAACTTTAAAAAAATAATGATAAAGAATCGCATTGCACCTTTGAAAAGGATAGAGAATGATGAAAAAATCATGTGATGTCGCGATTTTAATGGGGAGCCAATCAGATTGGCAAACGATGTGCCATAGTGCAGATATTTTGACGAATCTTGGTATTTCTCATAGTTCGCATATTGTCTCAGCACACCGAACTCCTGAACGCCTTTATCAATTTGCCAAAGAAGCCAAAGAAGCAGGGTTTAAAGTTTTAATTGCCGGTGCGGGGGGTGCTGCGCATCTTCCAGGTATGTTAGCAGCCCTTACTCCTCTTCCTGTTTTTGGCGTTCCAGTGCATTCTCATTCTCTTTCTGGTCAAGATTCTTTGCTTTCAATTGTGCAAATGCCAGCAGGGATACCCGTCGGCACATTAGCAATTGGCAAAGCAGGCGCAATTAATGCAGCGCTTTTAGCCGCAGCCGTTATGGCCGTTTATGACCATGATCTCGCCCAACGATTAGAAGATTGGCGTCAACAACAAACAGCCAATGTCGCCCAAACGCCTGTAACGGAGGTTTAAAATGGCACCGTTTTCCAACACCCCCTCATCGAGCGCCACTCCCTCCAACGCCACTCCATCCTCCAACACCACTCCATCCAACGCCACTCTCTCCTCCAACACCACTCCCTCCACCATGTTACCTCCAGGAAGCGTCATTGGTTTAATCGGGGGCGGACAATTAGCACGGATGCTCGCCATAGCGGCCGCAGAATTAGGATTTCGAACCGTTATTTTTTGCCCTGAAGCCGATTGCCCAGCCGCTCAAACAGCAAACAACCATATTGTTTCCTCCTATGACGATACATCAGCTTTAGATCATTTTATTTCTCAGTGTGATGTTGTCAGCTATGAATTTGAAAATCTTTCGCTTCAAACGGTTCAATATGTAGAAAAGAGTAAGCCTGTTTATCCTTCTTCCAAAGCATTAGAGATCACGCAAGATCGACTTTTTGAGAAGCAATTTTTGCGTGATCAAGGGATTGGCACCGCGTCATGGCACGCGATTGACAATTCTTCTTCTCTTCTTTCCGCTCTTGATGCCTTAGGCGGACGTGGTCTTTTAAAGACGCGTCGTTTTGGTTATGACGGCAAAAACCAGATCAAGCTAGACCACCCCAATGAAAAAACCCTTGACGAAGCCTTTAGGACATTTCAGGAACAGCCTTGTATTTTGGAAGAAATAGTTCCTTTTTTATCGGAAATTTCGGTTCTCTCGGCCCGCACAAAACAAGGGGAACATATTTTTTATGATTGCCCTGAAAACCAACACAAAAATGGAATTCTTCATAAATCCTTTGTTCCATCACATATTCCACTTGACGTGCAAAAAGCAGCTCAAGAAATCAGCGTAACAGTCATGAATGCCCTCGATTATGTTGGTGTTCTTTGTATTGAACTTTTTGTCTTAACGAATGGTCACCTTTTAGTGAATGAATTAGCACCGCGTGTCCATAATTCTGGTCATTGGACACAAAAGGCATGCATAACTTCACAATTTGAACAGCATATCCGTGCTATTTGCGGACTTCCCTTAGGCAGTCCCTATCGCCATAGCGATTGCCAAATGACCAATCTTCTTGGTAACAATTTTAGCACGTTAAAATATTTTCTAAAGCAAGAGCACACCTCGATCCATTTATATGGCAAAAGCACTATTCACCCCCACCGCAAAATGGGGCACGTCATCCAATTACTGGGACCATCGAACAAATCTTAAGCCCACATATATACAAATGCTTTTTCACACTTTTCCCCCAATGAACTGAAAAAACAACTTCTCCCTTTTTACTTTCCAAACCACTTAACTTACATAAACATCTCATCTCCCTTCAAAAACAACCTCCCCCACACACCCCGATATTCATGCAGCACAACAAACACTCCCAACCCTTCAACTCCCCCTATCAAAGCTCTTTCCCCTCCTTTTCTCAAAAACATCCCCCCACGGACTAAAA